>VGOF01000001.1 GCA_016875975.1 Chloroflexota bacterium
CCCAAGAACATCGAACTCGTCGAACCATTGGACTTTCTCGCTTTCCTCCAGCTCGAGAGCAATGCCCGACTGCTCCTCACAGACTCCGGAGGAGTTCAAGAAGAAGCTTGCATCCTGAAAGTTCCCTGTGTTACCTTAAGAGACAATACCGAAAGACCTGAAACCATAAACGTTGGCGCCAATGTCCTGGCAGGAGCAACACCCAACAAAATATTGGAATGCACTAGGCTTATGCTCCAGCGTAGCACCAAGTGGAAGAATCCCTTCGGTGACGGCAAGGCTGGCCAGAGGATTGTTGAAATAGTGACTTGAACGTTGAACGCACAAGGAGAACAGTATGCCTAAAATCTTGGTAACCGGAGGCAAAGGATTCATCGGTTCCAACCTTGTTCCCGAACTCCGAAACAGAGGCCACGAAGTATGGGTATGCGACCTGGGCCAATCTGAAGGCCCGAACTATATCCGCTGCGACGTCAGCAAGTACCGGCAACTCGAGCGTATCTTCGAGCAACACAAGTTCAACTACGTCTACCACCTGGCAGCAGAATATGGCCGTTGGAACGGTGAAGACTATTACGAGAACCTCTGGCTGACAAACGTGGTAGGCACCAAAAACTTGATCCGCATCCAGGAACAGAAGAAATTCCGCATGATTTTCTTCTCCAGCGCTGAGGTCTACGGCGACTATGATGGCGCAATGAGCGAAGACACCATGGACAAGATACCCATCAAACAGATGAACGACTACGCCATGACTAAGTGGGTCGGCGAGCTTCAAGTTTTAAACTCAGCAGCCATGGTTGGTACCGAGGCTGTCAGAGTGAGGCCAGTCAATGCCTATGGCCCACATGAACATTACAGCCCCTACCGCGGCGTGATACCAGCTTTCATCTACAAAGCACTGCATAATGAACCCTACACCGTCTATCTGGGACACAAGCGCATCTTCGATTACGTTGAGGACACCTGCTGCACCTTCGCCAACATCATTGATAACTTCAAGCCCGGCGAAGTATACAACATAGGCGGCAAAGAGGAATGGGAACACGATATAAAGTATGTCTCGGATCTGATATTAAAGAACCTGGGTAAATCAGACGCCAAGGTGACCTATAAGGAAGCTGAGCCTTTCACTACCCGCTTCAAGCACATGGACTTCTCCAAATCCAGAAGAGACCTGAAGCACGACCCGAAGATTCCGTTGGAGGAAGGAATCCCCAAAACTATTGAGTGGATGCGCAAAACCTACGGGTTTAAGTAGCCCAAGCCAAACCCCGAACTTCAAACTCTGAACTTCGAACTCTTATGAGAATTCTTATCGTCCAAGAGAGCGATTGGCTCAAACGGGGACCCCATCAGCAACATCAATTGGCGGACCGCCTTTCACTCAAAGGACACCAGATTCGGGTAATCGATTATGAAATTCTATGGCGGGAGCAGACCAAAAAAGAGCTATTCTCCAGACGGCAGGTATTCCAGGATATAGGGAAAATCAATCCCCAGGCGAAGGTGACTGTCATTCGCCCAGGCATTATCAAAATACCCATTCTAGACTACGTCTCGCTCGTTTTCACCCACCAGCGAGAAATCGCACGTCAAATTGCCGAGTTCCAGCCTGATGTCGTAGTTAGCTTTGGCATATTGAACAATTACCTGGCGCTGAGGGCAGCAAAGAAACACAAAATCCCCTTTATTTACTACTGGATAGATGTGCTACACCATCTCATTCCCATAAAACCCCTACAATTCATCGGGCAGTCCCTGGAAAGCAGGGCACTAAGACAGGCAGATAGAGTGCTGACCATCAACGACAAGCTCAGAGACTATGTCCTATCTGCAGGAGCAACAGATAAAAAAACACGCGTAATCAGAGCAGGAATTGACATAGAGCAATTCAAGCCTTCAGGCAAATCCAGTGAAATCAGACAAACGTACAGGCTCAGAGAAAACGATGTCGTCTTGTTCTTCATGGGCTGGCTCTATCACTTCTCCGGCTTGAAAGAGGTGGCTCTTGAGCTGGCCAAGACGGATGACCCAAGATTGAAATTGCTCATCGTGGGCGAAGGCGATGCCTTTGAAGACCTGAAAAGGATACAGGAGAAACACAACCTTCAAGACCGGGTTATCCTCACCGGGCAGAAGCCCTACACAGAGATGCCTGCCTTTATCGAAGCTTCAGATATATGCCTCCTGCCAGCCTATCCACAGGAGAAGGTAATGCAAGACATCGTGCCCATAAAACTGTACGAATACCTGGCTATGGAGAAACCGGTCATAGCTACCAGACTTCCCGGCATTATGCAAGAGTTCGGCGAAGATAACGGTGTGGTCTACATCAATGAACCTGAAGATACCATCGTTAAAGCCAAAAGCTTGGCTGAAAGTGATAAAATGGGGGAATTCGGCATCAAGGCCAGGAAATTTGTCGAGAAATACAGTTGGAATAAACTAACCGCCGAATTCGAAGAAATTCTAAGAGAGGCCACAGGCAGTTCGAAGTTCTAGATTCAAGGTTATAAAAGTTCAATACATATTTGTTATCGCATAATGAAAATCGACAGGTTTGAAGACATCGAGGCTTGGAAAGAAGCGCGAAATTTGGTCAACACGATTTACAACATTTCAAATGAAGGGCTATTTCCAAAAGATTTCAGTCTGAAGAATCAAATCCGTGGGGCTTCGGTTTCCGTAATGTCCAACATCGCCGAGGGATTTGACAGAGGAACAAATAGGGAATTCACACAATTCCTTATAGTAGCTAGAGCTTCCGCTTCCGAAGTAAAAAGCCAATTATATATAGCCTTGGATCGCAATTATATAGATAAAAACGAGTTTGACACAGTATACCAACAAGCAACGAAAGTCATCAGCATTATCGATGGATTCATCCGTTATTTGAAAAAACCCAGAACCTGTAACGTAGAACATAGAACGTAGAACTTCTGACTTTGAACAGAAAGGAGTAACATGGAACAATATATGAGAGAGTATAAGGGGAAGAATGTCCTGATCACCGGCGGCGCAGGTTGCATTGGCAGCAACCTGACCAAAGCCCTCATCAAGGCTGAAACCGGGAAGGTAATCGTCCTTGATGACCTGTCGGCGGCGGAGAAATGGAATGTTCCGGTTGACCCATCCGTCCTTTTCGTAGAGGGCAGCGTGGTAGATGATGAGGTATTAAAAAGGGTCTTTGCCATCAAGCTGGACTATGTCTTCCACCTGGCCGCTCATTTTGCCAACCAGAATTCCGTGGATAACCCGGAGACAGACCTCGAAGTCAACGGTCTGGGCACATTGAGAGTGCTGGAATATGCCAATCTGACCAAGGTGAAAAGGTTTGTCTTCGCCTCATCAGGATGTTCAGTGTACGGCAGCCAGGCACCACTGCCACTCAAAGAAGATTTCGTCTCCCTGCACCTTGATACCCCCTACCAGATAACAAAACTCCTGGGCGAGCTGTATTGCAATTTCTACCAGAACTATTATGGCCTCCCCGTAGCTATTGCTCGCTACTTCAACGTCTACGGCCCAGGGGAAATACCCGGCGCTTACCGCAATGTCATCCCCAACTTCATGTACTGGGCATTGCACCAGATGCCGCTTCCCATCACCGGCACTGGTGAAGAGACCAGGGACTTCACCTTTGTCGAAGATATAGTTGACGGCACGCTTCGTTGCGGTGTGGTTCCAGAAGCTGTTGGACAGGCGTTCAACCTGGCATCAGAGACAGAAACAAAGGTAGTAGACATCGCCAGTATGGTGAACGAACTCACTGGCAACCTTGGCGGAGTAAAATTCCTGGCACGCCGCGACTGGGACAAGATCACCAAGAGAAGAGCTTCCATTCAAAAGGCACACAAGGTTTTAGGATATCAGCCAAAAACAAAAATGAAGGATGGGATTAATAAGGTATACAATTGGATTGTGGAAAACCGCGAGAAAATAGAGGCATGCGCCAAGTTCTAATTACCGGCAGGGAAACACTGGACGCAGAACTTAGAACGCAGAAAATAGAACTTAGAATCTTGAACATAGAACTTCGAACTCTCATGCCCCAGATTTTAGCTTGTTAGGAGAATGATGTCATCTAAACTTAATGTTGCCATAGTGGGGTGTGGTGCTGTAGCTGATAAACGCCATATCCCCAGTTTTGCCAGATTGAAAGACAAGGTCGCTGTGCGGGCTGTATGTGACAAAAATGAGGAACTGGCAAAACTGGTCGCCTTGAGACATGGAATTCCTAGGGTCTTTGTTAGCCAGGCAGAGATGCTCAAGGCTGAAGAAATTGACATAGTTGACGTCTGCACCCCACCTCAGATACACGCTCCCATAGCGGTCGAGGCGCTTGAAGCTGGCTGCCATGTGCTGATGGAAAAACCCATGGCGCTTACTACTGCTGATTGTGACAAGATGATAGAGGCGGCGATAAAGAACAATCGTAAGCTCTGTATTGTTCACAACGTGCTCTTTCATCCCCCGCTTATCAAAGCCAGAGAGATGGTCAAAGCGGGAGCCATAGGCGACTTCAGAGGCATGAGAATCCTGTTATCAGACCCCAAGGATGAAATGATAATGCGCCAGGACTACTGGATACACAAGCTGCCCGGTGGATTGATTGGTGAAACTGGTCCTCATCCTGTCTATATCTCCCTGGCTTTTCTGGATAAGGTTAATAACGTAGAAGTATTTGCTAAAAATTATCTGGTGCATCCCTGGGCACCATTTGATGAGTTCAGGCTCGAACTCGATGCTGATAACGGAATGAGTTCGGTGGCTATCTCTTATTCCGGTGAGCGGTATGCTGCAGAGGTAGAGATATTCGGCTCAGAAGGTGCTCTATACATAGACCTCCAGAGCATGCTGCTGGTGAGACACGGTGTAAAGAAAACTCTAAACTCTGCTAAGTTGGTCTCAACATCTCTCGGCACTGTAACGCAGATTATCGGCGGCCTCATAGCCAACGGATTTAAGACAATCACCGGCCAGTTCAGAGTGGGACATGAAAAAATAGTGGAGCTATTTGTCGATAGCATTATTCAAGATACCACTCCGCCTGTTACAGGTGAAGAAGGACGGGAGGTTATAAGGCTAATGGAGATGATAGTTGACAGGCTTTATAACAAATACGGTCGACCTCCAGCATCTGAACCTGGAACTTAGAACGTAGCACTGTGAAACAGATGCCACAAAAAGAAAAGGAATCGGTCCGGCAGTTCTGGGACGCAGTCCCCTGTGGCACCGGCGATGTTAGCATAAAGCCTGGGACACTTGAATACTTTGAGGCTATTTCGGAAAGACGTAACAAGCTGGAGCCCTTTATCGCTGACTATGCCCGATTTGAAAAATGGGTGGGTAAAAGGGTGCTGGAGGTGGGATGTGGTGCCGGTAGCGACCTGTTGCGCTTTGCCAGAGCAGGTGCCCGTGTCGCCGGTATGGACTTATCGCCGCGCTCGGCTGCGCTGGCAAAGAGCAGGCTGTGCCTTTATAACTGCCAGGGCGGTGTGCTCATAGCCGATGCCGAACAATTGCCCTTTAAAAATCGTTCGTTTGACCTCGTTTACTCCTGGGGAGTCCTGCACCATACGCCCGATACTGAACAAGCCATTAAAGAAATATACCGTGTTACCAGTCCGGGTGGTGAGATTTGTATTATGCTCTACCACAGGCACTCTCTGGTTTCTCTACAAATGTACCTGCGCTATGGTCTCTTCGTTTTCAAGCCCCTGAGGAGCTTGAAAGATATACTTGCCAGTCACCATGAGAGCCCGGGCACAAAAGCATATACCGTAACCGAGGCTCGGCAGATGTTCTCGGCATTTAGAGACGTGAAAATTAAGGTTTGCCTTACTCCTTATGACCTCCGCTACCGGAGAGACGGCTACCTTCCGTCATGGGTTGGCAACTTCATCCCGAAGCGTCTTGGCTGGTTCATAATCATCATGGGGCGGAAGTCCTCGCAGGAGGTTAAAGTAAAATGCCTGGAATATGCGGCGCTGTAGGAATCAAGAACGAGGGACTATTAAAGAGAATGGCGTCGCTCATGGAGCACAGGGGGGAGATAATCGAGGTCTCCGCCAATAATGGCGCCACGGTTGCGGTAATCCGCCGCACCCATGAACCCGGACTGCATAACCGGGGAGCCACGTCTATCGCCCTCGACCATGATATTTATGCCATGGGCAGCCGGCTGGTTGAAGACGATTCACAGATTTACCCGCACCTCGAAACCGTCGCTTCAATTAAAGAGGCTGTAAAAGCCCTCAGGGGGAGCTTCGCTCTCGCCATTGTCAACGCGGGCAGCCGGCAGGCAAAGCTGACTTTAGCCCGTGACATATACGGCGCCCGGTCCATGTATTATCTGCAGACCCGCCAGGCGCTCTTCTTTGCTTCTGAGATGAAATGTTTCCTGGCTCTTGAGGAATTTAAGCCGGAAATCAATCCCGAAGCGCTGTATCACTATCTGAGTTGCGGTTTTATATCTGATAAGCGGACTTTGCTCAAGCATGTTTACAAGGTTCTGCCGGGAGAGCTGGTGGAGTTTGAAGATGGAGAAGTTAGACGCTGTAAATACTGGCACCCGATGCCCTGTCAGCAGACGCCATTAGATATAGACCACTGGATTCAGTCCACCTGGGATAACCTCAAAGACGCCGCCACCACCCAATTGCCCGGGAAAGAAGGTAAGATAGGGGTGGCGCTTAGCGGGGGGCTGGACTCATCTTTGATCGCCGCTACTCTAAAACACGTCAGCCGTGACTCCAAAATCATAAACTTCTCCCTGGACTACGGTGATGGTGATAGTGCCGAGCTGGACATGGCGATGAAGATATCCGGATACCTGGATATGGATTGCCGCATCGTCAAACTGCATGCAGAGAAAATCGTAGCCGACCTGGAGCGACTGCAATGGCTCTATGATGAACCTCTGATAAAGTTCACCTTCATACCCACCTATTATCTTATGAACGCCGCCAGCGAGGAGGTGAAGACACTGTTCACCGGCGATGGCGGAGACGAGCTATTTATCGGCTACAGAAATGACTACTGGCAAGACCCTCTGATAATCAGCTTCTTCTCGAAGCTGGGAGCAATCAGGAAGCCAGCCCTGAAAGCGGGCAAGTGCCTGGCTACGCCACTGGCTAACTGGACTGGCTCAAAAACTCTATCGTTAGCCACAGAATTTTTCACCAGGGAGCATGCCAGCCATCCGGAATGGCAATACAGGATCGCCTCTCGGGTTTTTCATCCCTATTTCCCGGAGGAGGACCTGCCGAGATTGCTCAATAACAGCAGTTCACAGGGAATAACCGATACCACCGTCGAAGCCATCAACACATCAAAAGCCCACAGTAACATCGAGAAAATATCTTATGTCATGGTTAGCGGTGAACTCCCCAACGACCTGCTCAGATTGGACAAATCTGCGGCGGCTACCGGACTGAAAATAAGGTCGCCGCTCCTCGACCCGCATATGACGAATTTTGCCCTGAGTATCCCCATATCACTTAGGCACCGTCATGGAACAACCAAGCACTTGCTCAGGCAATTAATCAAAAACTATGACTTGCTCCCGCCGGAGGTAGCTGCCGGTAAGCAGAAGGCAGGGTTAACTGCACCCATACATCAGTGGCTGACCGAGAGCCCATCGCGGGACTACTTCGATGCCCTGCTAAAGTCCAACACCAGCATTCCCAACCTGAATATGTCCTACGTACATAAGTTCTACCCCCCAAAAACATACACCCAGACCTTGAAAGCCTGGGCTTTAATAGGCGTGCTTTTGTGGCTGAAAACTCTCACTGCCAAATCCGGAAGGCATTTTCATGACACCGACTAACGATTGGCCAATCGGGAAGCCACCGGCACTTATTACAAATTAATATGCTATGAACTGAAATTCTACTATCGCGGCAGGTTAGCCACAGATTTCTATACCCACTGCCTCATCAACTTGGAGGCGTAGCAAATTCGGCAGCCTCGCTGTTAGCGCCTCTTATTCGCCTGTAGATATAATCCAGAGCAATGGCACTGAAAATGATGTACCCTAGGCTTCCTGGCACTATGCTTTTGTACGACGCAGCAAAGATAAACATGTGAACTACGGAAAAATATGCTGGCACTGTCGCCACCAAAATCAATGGTCTCCAATCCCTCCTCATAGCCCAGATGGCAACTATGCCAAGTAATATGGGCACAATAGCGACCAGTATTCCAAGCCATCTGCAAAATGTGGCGCTGAGACTACTCCCTGTAAGCGGAGAAATAAAGTCAGAAAGATACCGTCCAAGATGGCTAGAGTAACCCAGTGTGTTAGGAAAGCGCCTGACCAAAACGCTCAGCCACCATCCAGGATATTCCCTGATAGTATTCAACACCTCTCCCCGAAAATATGCCTCTGTTTCCGGCGACCATGGTTTGATATCCTCACCCAGCGCCTCCCTTGCCAGATTGGTAGCATGTGCATCGGAAAGTACCGCCCCTACAGGGTTCTCGAATTCGCCAAAGCCTTCCCAAATGCCCTGCCACAAGGTGGAACGCATAAAAACAAGCGCGCCGGTAACATGATAGTTTCTTACCATCCAGGGAGATACAACCAGCACCAGCATTGCCATCATAACAGCAGTTACCTTGGCAACATTCAGTACACATTCCCTGAAATTTGTCTTCCGAAGGCTATATATGAACAAACCCAGGCCAAACATCAAGGGCAAGAGCAGTATAGTCGGCTGAAAATAACAACCTACACCAGCAAAGAGACCCGATAGGATATAGAACTTCATTGCCCCCGTTCGCGCCGCCTTTACAAAGAAGTATAGGGAACTCAACGTGATTAATGGCATCAAAGCATCGTGAAGTGGCCATATAGATAGGTATGCGATGGGGAGCCAAATCGCGTATAGGAAGGCTGCAATTAAACCAGTTCTCCTGCTAAATAACTCTTTTCCAATCAAAAACATCAGCAGACAGCCAAAAGAATCGATGACTGCTTGAATCACTCGGAGATAAATATCGTTGTATTCACCAAACGCCCAGTATGTCCCAGCCAACAATATGCTGGTCCCCGGGGGAAGATCATAAAATGGTTCACCATCCCCAGTAACAAATCCTCGCTTTTCACACAGGTTTCTTGCCACCTCATCAAACTGACTTGTCATCCCACTATAAGGCGTCAACATGAAATGACTCATCATACCGGTATCAAGATTGGGAATGCAGGTATAACTTAGCATACCCACCCTAAGACTAAGAGCTAGGATAAGAACAAGTATCAAAAATTTATGTGATTTGATTCTGCGAATCATGTCTTCATCTCCTCGCCAGCACTACGGGAAGTCCGAAACTCCTTTTGCAAAAACACCGCAAGACCTGCTGAATTATCGGATGAAGGCCCAGTCAATTTAATCACGCACAATCATTGGTGTTGGCAATGGAATAATAAAACCGCCGCGGAACCCTTTATTCCGAAGTTTGGGCATTAATTCGTCTGCAATATGCCAGGAAAGTAGGAGCGCATACTCAGGTTGGTCGGCAAAGAGGCAGGACTCCTCCACAACTGGTATCAGTGTGCCAGGTATATATTTCCCAATTTTGTGCGACCCCTTGACTTCCAGCACATAGTCAAGCATCCCATCATCCAGGCCAACGTAATTGATAAGCGTGCTGGCACGCGATGGTGCACTGATACCATAGATGTGTTGTCCCTTTTCCTTGATAGCCAGAAGCAGAGAGTGCAACTGCAATTTAGAGACAACTACGCACTCTTTGAATTTGAGCAAATTATCCTTGCTCAACACAAACGGAGCTTCTCCCTCCAGAAGGTCCGCTACTGTCGGTTGGACAGCGTAATCCCCTGCCCTTGCGGCATAGACACGGATAGAACCCCCATGAGTAGGAATCCGCTTGGCATAGAAAATCTCCAACCCATGCTTTTCCAAAAGATACTTCAGGCTATGTAAAGAATAGTACCGCAAATGCTCGTGGTAAATTGTGTCATACTGCAAGGTCTCAAGTAACGGTAGCAAATAGTGCGACTCAGAAACAAACACACCGCCCGGTTTAAGTAACTGCATAATCAATGCCACCACGCCATTGACATCTTCGATGTGCGCGAACACATTGGTTGCAGTAACCAGCTTTGCCTGCCCATATTGTGCAATAACCGTGGAAACAACTTCTGGGGTGAAATAGTCAATTATCGTTGGAATGCCACGCTCTATTGCGATTTTACCGATTTCCTCGGGAGTAATCCCTAAAACTCGATGATTGTCTTTGAAATTACTTAACAGATTCCCATCGTTAGAACCGATGTCCACAGCCAAGTCTTGCGGCCCCAAATCCATCGTTGCTCTGACTTCGCGATAGAGTTCTGCAAAGTTCTCGCAAAGAATCTTTGTGGTGCTGCTAGTGTAGGGATATTCTGGAGGAAAGATAACCTTTGGGTCAACCACCAAGCCTAGTTGCACCAGATGGCATTGGGAACAGTAAAGCAATTGTGCAGGATAGCTAGGTTGTTCACGTGGCTTCTCACCGATAGGATTCATCCGATTGACCGGCGGAAGGTAGCCCAAGAAAAGTATTGGCTCAAGATCAGCATTGCGGCACACCTGACAGAATTCAATGACAACACTGGAGCCAGTCCCAGCTGCTAGTTCGGGTAGATTTGACATCACTGCGCCTCCTCGCTATTTGTTGTTCTCCGCCGGTATATACTCAAAGAACCTATTCAGCCGGATTGAGATAGGCATTCTCATCATACCAACGTAGCGCAATCGGTAATCCTCTATGTAAATTATACTGCGGCCCATATCCCAGCTTGACCAATTTGGCGATATCTGGGCAGCGCCGTGGCGTACCGCCACCTGCCGGTTCACCCGGTACAACCTCTACCTTCCGACCAAAGTAATCACCCACGAGATGCGCTAGTTTCTCTATGGTTACTTCTTCCATCGTGCCGATATGATAAATGCCTAAATGTTCGCCGTGCTCTAAGATTAAACCCAACCCAGCGATAAAGTCTTCAATGAAGACAAAGGCACGTGTCTCCTTGCCGCTACCCTGGACTGGGAAACGAACAGTGTCTCCCGCCGTCTGACATAGTTGTTTCATGCGTAGCGCAAACTGCGGAATGACATGCTCCCAACCCATATCAGGGCCATAAACATTGTGTGGGCGAAAGACAACCACACGTTGAAAATGCCTCCGCCCATAGTTAAGCGCCATCGCCTCACCGATGATTTTGCCAGCCGCATAGGAATAACGTGGATTTAGAATATCAGGAATGCACAATGGCGCTGCTTCATCTGTCGGCACAGTCGGTGGAGTCTGATATACCTCAGAACTGGAAGCCAGGATTAACTCGCCAACTCCATGTTTCATACAAGCGTCAATAACGTTTACTATGCCTTTGACTCCCACGTCCAGGACAAGCTCGGGCTGGGTATAAAAGAACTTGGTGCCGTTCACAAATGCCAGGTGACAGACGCTATCCACACCTTTACATGCCTCCTCGACCTCACATTTGTTTCTTATATCGCCTTCGACAAATTCAACGTCATCTATAACAGCCTGAATTCGTCTGCGACTTCCCCTCGAGTTGTTGTCAAAAATGCGGACAGCATTTCCTTTTCTAACCAATTCTCGAACTAGGGCACTACCTATGAAGCCGGAGCCACCTGTAACAAGATATTTTTTGCCTTGCATCCCAGAAACGCCCTTTGCCTGCTTATTTTTGTATAAGTAACCACAAGTGAACCATATCTGTTACGCAAAAAGAATATCAAAAAACCTTTCCGCAAAGTCGCAAGTCCCTCTTGATTTTGACAGTCTCCGGTTTTCTGCGAAGCCACTTTGTAGCCAAACCATATACATACCACTTGAGATAATGGGGTAACCACCGAACTACACGAAAGCGACTCTTTCCTTTAACTCGTTCAAGCCAACGGCATGGGATTTCACCAATTTTCCAACCTAGCCTCTCACATTTGACCAACAGTTCCAGTGAATAGGTAAACCCCACTCTTGATTCAATAAGAACCGAATCCAGAAGCCTGCGCGAGAACAGCCGAAAACCGTTAGTGGCATCACGAACTGGAACACCCGACAGTCTAAAAAGGGTGAATGAAGCTAAACGTGTCAAAACTGATTTTAACCAGGGGCATCCCTCCATTGACCCACCTTTCATAAATCGACTTGCGACTACAACATCGCAACCATCCTTGAATTCCCTGTACATCTTATCCAAAATATGCTGGTTATATGTATCATCGGCTGCAAAAACAACTACACAGTCAGCATCGCTCATCTCAAAGCCAGTAACAATTGCTCCATGAACTCCCTGTCCACGATTTTTAACCCTCACTATTTCATAACGCACTTTGCAATCATCCAGGGCAGGCAATGTGTTGTCTTCATCAAAATCATAGCAGATAAGCAATCGAAAAGGTGTCTTGACCTTCTCGTCTAACAATTTGAGCACCTCACTGATATTATCACCTTCATTATACACAGGAATAATAATATCTAGAGGGAAAGGGTTTCGTGGCATCGGACTCGCGTTCATCGCTGCAATGATAGGCCTTCCCACAAACTACAGTCCATTGATGAGTCCCATGGAATCTCAAAAGGCAAGCACTTAGCAATATCCTCACGGGTACAAGGCTTTAAGCTTGGTTTATATGCTCTATATCTATCATAATCAGAAAGGCGAGGATTCCCAATGTTCACTGTCCCAACAAAATCTATCGCGAGAATTCTCTGGATTGCTTTTACCAAATCATCTAGCGGCATGCCAGAAGTAAAAATGTCTGTAGCAGATTCCTCGAATTCAATTTGGTTGGGATCAAAAAACCTCGTACGAATTATGCAATGATTTGAGAGCGCATTCACAGCAGCTTCAGCTCCAAGCTTGGTCCAGCCATATACATTATAGGGAATCGTTTCGTCCTTTTCAGAATAGTTACCTCTCACACCAGGATAGACACCGTCTGTCGAAATATGAATGAACCTAATTTTTTTGTCATATCTCTTTTCAGTTTCAATAAGCTGTTTTACTAGATTGCTTGTGCCGACAATATTGATGGCTATAGCTCTGCAGGGTTCAGCTTCGCAAATTCTCATCCGTGCCAAAGCAGCGCAGTGTATCACAACACTAATCTGTTCACGTTCAAAGAAATTTTTGACAGAAGTTGGTTCCGTGATATCTAAAACATCTTTCGGAGGATGGAGTATATTTTGAATCAATCCGGAATTAATAATATGCCTTCCAAGCTTGCCCGAGCCGCCAGTCAAAAGAATGTTACTGGAAGTCATCGTAACCACCCATTTGGAACAGAAAGTTGCCCCCTCTGGCTACCTGCAACCTTAAGCGACACGCGAACAAGTACCGCTTCACACCCGTGTGGAGAAGTAACAGTAATCATCAAAAATGGCATCCCCCACAACCGCAAGAAATCCAGGATACCAAATTATAGAATTGTCTGGACCTGTGGGTTTCACGATTTCGCCTCAGACGGGATTACATTCCATAAATCCACTACCTCGACTCCCTGGGGCATACTAAGCTGCCGATATGCCGAATGCGGAACACCAACAATCACCACATCGCTTGATGCCACTAGCTCTTCTTTGCTAACGAACGTCGGATTTTTCGCAAACTCGTCAGAGTAAAGAACGTGTGCACCATAAAAACGCAATATCTTACCCAGTTTATACGAGAGCGAATCACGGGTGTCATCAATATCCGCCTTGAATGCCATGCCCAAGATACCTACTCTCGTACGGGTAAGGTCATACTTCTGTCGCAAATTCTCGACAATAAACCCCGGCAAACCCTCATTGATAGTCATAGCGGCTTGCCCCAGCGGGAAACTGGTGTTACCCAGTGCAAGGAGTTGCATCGTATCCTTGAGTAAGCATGGGCCTGCGGCAAAACCAGCAGCAGCCAGACCGGTAGCTCGTTCATATCCATCCATCATCGCCTGCCGCACGCGGTCAAAATCCACTCCAAAATTGCATGCAACCATGTAGAATTGATTAGCAGCGGCAAACTGGATATAGCGCCAGGCGTTAGCGAACAATTTTGCCAATTCGGCCTCGCCAACTGTCACCTGAATGATATGGGGGGTGATAACCGAGAACAGCTCTTCAGCATCCCTGACCGCCCTCTCGCTCAGGCCAGACACCAACTGAGGTAATCTCTGCAGCTCCCGGACGGCGTACCCCTGTACGATTCGTTCCGGACAATAAGCAATATGCCACGGGCCACCACCCATCTTCTCCAATAACCGCAATACCTGCTGGCACGTCCGTGGAAAAACCGTGCTTCGTATGATGATTGTCTGATGACTACTTAAATAGGGATGCAATTCTGCAAACAAATCGAGCAACGCACGCAGCTTTGGATTGAGATATTCATCAACAGGTGTGCCAATTGCTACAATAATAAAACGTGCCGAAGATAGTGATTTAACATCTTCTGACAAAAAGAGAGTCTCATCGATCACTTTGTTCAAAAGAGGCTCAGCCTCATACTCAATGAACGGCATCTGCCCTTGTTGTATCAATTCCATAGCCTGTTTATTCACGTCATACAAGATAACGCGCTGGCCTTTAGAGGCAAAAACCAGACCCAATGGCAGCCCAACATGCCCCGCACCACCAACGATGCCGATATCAAAATCGTACATCACTCTACTCCCTCTTCCTGAAAATCATGGTGTCATAAGCAACAAAATTGAACGCAGCAACTAATACCATCCCGATAGCCGCATTTATGATATAAAACACACCCAGAAACTGCAAAGCGGCAAATAAAACCAACCGCGTAACAATACTTATGCCTAATGCAAGGTGAAATTTAAGCATTTGAACAACTAAGCTACCTCCACTTTCTTTATGTCTGTCACGCCAGGTAATAGCCCGACTCATGAAGAAGTTATATATGATACTCAGTTCCATACTGATGGCGTTAGCTACATTTTCCCCCAGTTTTGTATCGAATCCCAAATAATTCACCAATATGAATAACGTTAGCAGGCATAGTATTACAGCAGAACCCCCAACAACCAGGAACTTAATGATTGTAAATCTTCTCTGGACGATATAAGAAACTATCCTCCATTTCTCTACTCGTTCAAATACGCTGGCAAATCCCATAGTAGTTGCGCGTTATACGACAGTATATTATCATATTCTAGTAACCATCACTATAGGACTCATCAACCCATAGCCAAGTTGAAATTGAAGGAGCATTCCTCTGGAACCAGTCGCATGCAGTTTATCGTCCTGGTCACAACACTTGACTTGGGCAATAGAACGAGTATGATTTTCATGGCACACAAGAGCCTGTCCTGTTACGATGTGGCAACAGAGACTGGCAAAGCGGCCAGGTGACACTCACTATCACAAATGCGGAGACGGATACAATACCACACCCACGATGGCGCCGTGTTTCTGAAGCATGGATATACACCAATCCCTCAGGGCAATAGGGCAACGAATCCAAATGAAATCGCCTAACAATTGGGAAATAAGAGACTGCATAGCCTTATGCAGCAGCGTATTATTAACGGCTCTGGCAATAATGGGGTTGTCCGCTCTGGGTTTTGATATCCCAGTCCTCAGGCAAGTCGCTGGCTTCTTTTTCCTGACCTTCATTCCCGGCATCCTCATCCTCAGAATCCTCAGGATTCACAATATCCACATAATAGAAAGCCTGCTCTATTCGGTAGGACTGAGCCTGGCATTTGTCATTATAATGGGCGTAGTGGCTAACTTTGCCCTGCCACCTCTGGGCATCTCAAAACCTATTTCGCTGTTACCACTGTTACTGGTAATCACCCCCGCTTTCCTGCTGCTTTGTCTATTCGCCTATATACGGGATAAAGGCTTCCGCCCATCCAGCCAGAGCGATAAACAGGCTTCGGAATCAACCTGGCAAAATTTCCGTGCTGCTAACCCTGCTCCCTACCTGCTGGCTGCCCTGCTGCCTCTCCTCGCTATCCTGGGAGCCATCCTGATAAACGCCTACTATAACAATGCTCCGATATTCGCTCTCATATTCGTCATTGCCATCGTAATAGGACTGGCTGCCTTCAACAAATTCATTCATCCCCGGGTTTATCCCATCATGATATTCATGATGGCACTGGCACTCCTGTATCAGACCACATTTATCTCCGACTATCTGGTAGGCAGCGACATTCACATCGAACATTACGTCAGCAATCTAGTAGTAGAAGATGGCCACTGGCATGTTGACATTCCCGGAACTGGCGCTGTGAATTCATGTCTAAGCATCGTCATATTGGCACCTATCTACTCGCTCATGCTGAATGTGGACATAGTCTGGCTATTCAAGATAATCTATCCCCTTTTCTTTTCCCTGGTACCTCTGGCACTCTTTCGTACCTTCAGCCTCCAAATGAAATCCCAGCATGCCTTTCTGGCTGTCGCCTTCTTCATCACCATGCCCATGTTTTTTATGGACATGCCACAGTTGGTCAGACAGCAAATATCTGAACTCTTCTTCGTCCTGGTGATACTGCTGATGATAGACCGTAAATTAACTTTGATACAGAGGACTACTTTGGTCCTTATCTTCGGCTGTGGTATAGTCGTCTCCTACTACGGATTAGGTACTGCCTATCCTATCGGTTATCTGGCTTTTGGTTCACTGGTGCTTATCGTTATTAAAAGCCGCCCCGGTCGAGCTCTGTGGCAATGGCTGATCGGAAAACATAACAGCCTACCCACTGACTTAACCTCAGCCGGAGCATTTAACAAAAAAGCCCTGGTCATCACTGTTGTCGTCAGTCTAATTTTTATGTTTGCTTACTTCAGAGTCACCTCCGCAGGCTTAATGGGCCCCAGGATTTTTGGCGAGGTCGTGCATAGTGCAGCCGAACAAACAATTCAGGGTATTACTACACCAGCTACCACTACACCAGCTACCACTACACCAGCTACCACTACACCAGCTACCACTACACCAGCTACCACTACACCAGCTACCACTACACCAGCTACCACTACACCAGCTACCACTACACCAACCCCACAAATTCCCGCCTTCGTTCAGAAGATAACTGCCATGTTTCCCTTTCTCAACCCCTTATCCAAAGAACCTTTATCTCAAACAGCCCTGGGCATTGATTTTTCCATAGCATCACCAGGAGGGAAAGCATGGCGAGTGTTCCAATACCTCGTCGAGCTTTGCCTTATCATCGGCTTCTTCAGGCTCGTTTTCCGCCCCGGGACACTTGGTGAATTCAAGGCCGAATATCTATCACTGACCATAGTAAGCACCCTGATTTTACTCGGCATCTATATCCTCCCAACTACAGGTTGGGGCTTGGGCTCCGTCCGAATATGGCAAATCACCTTACTCCTAATGTCACCGCTATTTATATTCGGTGGTGAAACCATCGCTCTCGGGATAGCCAAATTAACCAGCATATCCCGAAAGAGCTTGGCATCTTCCAAAATGAGATTTGATACTCGAAGTCTCACGTGGTGCCCAATAGTCTTTATATTAATACCCTACTTTATCTTCAACAGTGGAGCCATCTTCGAACTTAGCCGTAACCAGACTACCCGTTTTATCGATATGCCCTATTCTATTGCGTTATCCAGCTACAGGCTGGACTTAAACACCGTTTTTACCAGGCAAGATACTACCGCCGCCGACTGGCTCTCCACTGTAGGCAGCCGCCCTCTCCGTACCGACATCCACGGCTGCCAGCTATTTTATAATTACAGAGCGGCTCAAAATGCTGGAGAGCTAGCCTCGTCCAGCTATATTTATTTAAGAACTTGGAATGCACGGACAAAGACGTGGACTGTCGGTACCGCTTATGCAGCGCGGCAAAGCGTCAGCTTCGATGATTTGGATAATCCCTGGCTTACACAAGCACTGGAAAGAGGTGACAAAATCTACAATAACGACGGGGCACAAATACTGTTACAGGAGTAAAATGAAAATAGCTCTGCTCGGCCCCTATCCACCACCTTACGGGGGAATTTCCATCCATGTCCAGAGACTCAAAGAGAATCTTGAGAAAAGGGGAGTACCTTGCACCGTCTATGACTACAGTGGCACATACAAAAGTGAAAACGGCGTAGTGATGATTAAGAACAAAGCAACATGGCTTTTGAGTCAGCTCTTTCACAATACAGACAGTACCATCCACTGCTGTGGCTATAGCCCAATGGCGCTCATTGCGCTATCTCTGCTCGCAACCATCAAGAAAAGAAGAATAATCATCGCACCGGGTGGCTTCCTTTTTAGTGATAGGCCAGGGATTGGCCACAGACTAGCTTTCCTGCTAGCCAAGCATTCTGGAATCTACTTTATCGCGGAAAGCTTTAGGTCAAAGGACATAATGGTGTCTCTGGGTATCAAGCCTGAAAACGTGAATGGCGAGATTATTCCCTGCTTCATTCCTCCTCGTGTAAGAGCAGACGACGTTACTAAGCTCCCTCGTGAGATACAGAGTTTTGTCAATAGCCATAGACCCATCATTACAGCCAACGCCTTTCGAATAAGCTTCTACAACAATGAAGACTTGTATGGCATTGATTTGTGCATAGACTCATGTGCTAAACTAAAACAGACTCACCCGGATATTGGCTTCGTCTTCTGCCTGCCAACTATTGGGGATTATGATTACTTCAACGAAATGATGCGGTGGGTTAAAGAAAAAAACATAGAAGGAAACTTTTTGTTTATAACCGAACCTTGCCAGTATCTTGCTATTCTCACAAGGAGCGATGTATTCGTCAGGGCAACAAACACAGATGGAGATTCCGTTTCCCTCAGGGAAGCACTATACTTTAAGATACCATCACTAGCAAGCGATGCTGTACCAAGACCTGCTGGAACCGTTCTATTCAAGAACCGAAACGCCGACGATTTGACCTCAAAGGTTAAACAGGTACTTGCCAATCATGTTTTCTACAAAGACAAGCTGAAAGCACTGAAGATCGAAGATAACTCTGAGAAGATATTAAGAGTATATCGTAGGTTAGAGAATAGCAAGAGGAGAACACAATGAAGGTCTTGATAACCGGTGCTGGCGGTTTCATTGGAAGCCATCTTGCAGAACGCCTCGTAGAGCTTGGTAGCAAAGTCAAGGTCATTGTAAGATATAACTCGAGAAGTGACTGGGGACTACTCGAAATGCTACCCAAGGAAAGGCTTGGTGAAATTGAAGTAATCATGGGTGATTTGCGCGATGGTGATGCAGTTCGCAGCGCGGCCAAAGATATAGATATTATTTTTCATTTGGGTTCTTTAATTGCCATACCTTACTCCTATATCCATCCCAGGGAAACCATAGAAACAAATATAATGGGGACGCTCAATATCTTAACGGCAGCGAGGGAAAACGGCGTAGAAAAGATTATTCACGTGTCCACAAGTGAAGTATACGGGACTGCACAGTATGTTCCTATCGACGAGAAACATCCATTGCAAGGGCAATCCCCGTACTCTGCAAGCAAGATCGGAGCTGATATGATAGCAGAAAGCTTTTGCCGCTCGTTTGAACTTCCGCTGGCAATTATAAGACCATTTAATGCTTTTGGCCCCAGGCAATCAGCAAGAGCAGTAATCCCCGCCATCATCTCACAAGCATTAACCCAAGAGTACATCTATCTAGGGGCGCTGCTTCCGACAAGAGATTATACATATATAGACGATGTCGTAGAGGCATTCATCAAGGTAACAAAGTCCCCGAACTCCATGGGAGAGGTCATCAATATCGGCTCTAATTTCGAGATATCGATAGGCGACATTGCCAAGAAGGTAATCGCCATAATAGGCAAAGATAAGGAAGTCCTAGCGGATCCAAAACGCATTAGACCACAAAAGAGCGAGGTCCTAAGGTTATGGTGCGACAACACGAAAGCAAAAAACCTACTTGGGTGGGAGCCAAAGATAGGCTTTGACGATGGCCTAAAAATGACGGTGGCATGGATATCAGATAACATTAGCTTATATAAACCTAAATTTTATAATGTATAGGAGATTTTGAATGAAGGCGGTGATTCTCGCCGGAGGCAAAGGAACAAGATTAAAACCATATACGGCTATTTTCCCCAAACCCCTGATGCCAATCGGCGATAAGCCAATTTTGGAAATAATTGTTTCCCAGCTAAAATCTCACGCCCTGCCAGATATAATTATTACAACAGGACATCTGAGCGAGTTAATCATAGCCTTCTTCGGGGATGGAAGCCAGTTAGGAGTAAATATCAAATATTCTAAAGAAGATAAACCACTGGGAACAGCAGGAGGTCTTGGATTATTAAAAGAAGAGCTGAAAGACACCTTCCTTATGATAAACGGGGATACGTTGACCACCTTGGATTTCTCCGAACTCATCAACTGCCACAAAACTAGCGGGGCCATAGCTACTATAGCTTTGAAAAAAAGGGGGGTTTACATCGATTTCGGCATAGTTGAACTAGATAGTAGCAATGTCATCAGAGGATATACTGAAAAACCCACAATCCACCATCTCGTCAGCATGGGTGTCTATGTTTTCGAGTCCAGAGTTTTGGAATACATCAAACCGGATGAAAGATTGGATTTCCCTGACCTTGTCAAGACTTTACTATCAAAAAACGAAAAGATAAACGGTTTTGTTTTCGATGGCTACTGGCTGGATATAGGTAGGCCAGAAGATTATGAAAAGGCAAACGAGGAAATAGAGGAACTAAATAGGATTTTAAAACTCTAGCATGGCAATGAGCGGCGCTTAAATGACGGTAAGCAGCCGAAAGTACCAGAGCTTACTAGAAAAACTCTGGGGAGGAACAGGATAAATATGAATCTCAGGGGAAAAAGAATCGTCGTCACCGGAAGTGATGGCTTTGTGGGTTCTCATCTTGTTCCCAGGCTAAGACAGGAAGAGGCTGAGGTAATACCTGTAGACATAAGTAAAGGCACTGATGTCGCCAATTGGGAGCAGGTTAAACATTACAAGGACATAGACATTATTTATCACCTGGCAGCTAAAACCTGTGTGCCGGCCACTGTTGAAGACCCCAGAGAAACTTACCTAATCAACTTTGTAGGGACACTTAATATGCTTGAATTGGGAAGAAGAAGTAAAATCAAGAATTTTGTTTTTGCAAGTTCGTACGTGTATGGGCACCCTGAGTATATACCTATTGACGAATGCCATCCTATAAAGCCTAACAACCCATATTCCAGAAGTAAGGCCATTAGCGAAGATATCTGCCGTGCTTATAATCAAGATTATGGGCTGAGGTGCATAATATTAAGGGCGTTCAATGTATATGGTGAAAGACAGAGAGACAGCTTCTTAATCCCATCCATCCTGAAGCAAATTCACAACGAGGAAATCGAACTCGAAGATCCTGAGCCTAGAAGAGACTTTTTCTACGTTAAGGACTTGGTGGAAGCCTATGTCAGAGCCGCAGAATATTCTGGCTCAGACTTCGAAATTCTTAATATTGGCTCCGGTGTAAGCTACAGCGTTGATGAAATTGTGAAAACAATACTCAATCTCTCAGGGAAAAGGGCAAGGGTAAGATACCGCCGCAAGCGAAGAGAGAACGAAGTCATGAACACAGTTGCTGACATCACAAAGGCTAAGAAAACACTGGGATGGGTGCCCACAACTCCCCTCAATCAAGGGCTTAAAACATATATCAAGTGGCACCAAGATAAGGCAAGTGAAAAGCAAGCAAAAAAAATGTCTACTCTGTGACAGTAGCCAGATACAAACTGCCATTGATGTGACTACTGAAATGGGGGGTAATAGGACCATCTATGAATGTAGAAATTGCTCTCTTAGATTTATCGACCCGGTACCGTCTCAGAAGGAACTCCGGATAATTTATGACAAATACTACATTAAATCTAATAACCGCGCCAGCACTTTGCACAATCGCTCATATGGGTGGCTTACATTCAGAAGGCAATGGCAAATTATAAGCAGGCTTGTACCCAAAAAGGGAGGAAGGATACTAGATTATGGGTGTGGTGGAGGACATTTCCTCGATAACATAAGCCACAGGTGGGAAAGGTTTGGTATAGAGCTTTCCGACGATGCGAGAGAAGTCGCTACTGAAAAAGGAATAAATACATTTGCCACACTAGAGGAAGCGGCTTTTCCTAACGAGTTCTTCGATATAATAGTTATGTTTGCCACAATAGAGCATTTGCCCAACCCAAGAGATACGGTTAAAAAGCTTAGGGACATCTTAAAAACTGGTGCCCTTTTTGTGGTTATGACAGGTGATGTAGCAAGCCACAAAGCCAGGAAAAGAGCCAAGAGGTGGCACATGTATCGCCAACCAGAGCACATTTATTTTTTCTCGGCTCAGTCTCTAGATTTCCTTATGCATTCTTTAGGCTTTAAGAAAATCAAAACTTTGTATACAGATGGTGGGATGGCGCAGGTCTCCTTTTGGCCCTTAAACATCGCTCTAAGGATGAGTTTAATACTTTATGAGACAATGCCTGTATTGAATAGTCTGCCTCTCTTTGACCACTACTACGGTTATTACCAGAAGAGATGAACACTTGCGAAGAGATTCATTTACAGAACCCAACTATGAAAGTAATCTTCATGGTGAATATTACCCCCAACATTGAAATGTTCGCTCCCATCGTAAAAGAGCTCCCCAACAACTCCGATGTCCTGTTCATTAACACGGACAAGTGGCAGAGAAGAGCAGAAATAGAACAAAAGTTACAGGGGCTTAGCTTGAAATATCAAACTTTCGGTAGTCGGAGCTACCGAAACATAAATAGAATACTTGACGAATTCAGGCCAGACGCGCTTGTGCTCTGTGGCGATGCAATAAGCCCTTTATATCAAATGAGTATAAGTTGCGCCAACTCTAAGAACATTCCAACACTGTCAATTCTACACGCCATTATGGCACTTGAGGCAAAGAGAAACCCAAAGGCTATTGCCACGTATGCCTGGATAAGCTACCTCAAGAACCTCTGGCTTGGGATACATACAATGGTACAACCTGACCGTTTCTCGTGGCACCGTCTATTCGAAACCGGCTGGTTCTGGATGAGGTATGGCTTTAGATACAGACCGAAGCTTGAGGGGCATGGCGGCTGCTCAAAAATAGCTGTTTTTGGCAATGCTGACAAACAATTGCTCGTCTCGGAAGGAATCGCACCGGAGCGCATTGCGGTAACTGGAAACCCCAAATTTGACTATATTGCCTCTGCTAACAAAAACGATTGCAAATCTAAGGTATGCCGAAGGTTCGGTATTTCTGCAGACACGAAAATTATCCTGTTGTTGACCGATTGGTTTGTTGAGTATGGGATATGGACAGTAAGACAGAGAGAACAATTTGTTAAAGCTGTTTGCAGAGCAGCATCAAAACTGCCTCGTTGCAAGATTGTAATCAAACTTCATCCGCTAATGGAGAAACAGACAGACTATGAAGAGATAGTCAAGGACTTCTCTGAGCCACCTATAATCTGTCAAAATGTTCCCCTGTGGGAACTGGTGCATGCTTGCAGTCTGGCAATCACCGTATCATCAACGGCAGGTATAGAAGCAATGGCAGCAGACAAGCCATTAATCATATTTAACCTTTTCAATGAGCCGAGTATATTTGATGAAAAGAGTGGAGTCGTTATCGTACGCACTGAAGCTGACTTGCTGCCAGCACTAGAAGCAATCCTTTACCAGGGCCTAAGCAAAGAAACAAAAGAAGCTGCCAGCAAGTTTGTACATCGACATGCCTATGTACAGGATGGCAAAGCCGCTAGGAGAATTGCCGATTTGATTGTTAAAATGGTTACAGAAAATCAAGATAGGAGCCTCGCATGAATCTAAAAGGTAAAGTAATTCTCATAACCGGAGGTACAGGTTCTTTCGGTCAAAAGTTCACTGAGATAGCTTTGAAACAACATAACCCAAAGGCGATCCGAATTTTCTCCCGTGGAGAACTGCTGCAACAAGAAATGTCTCAAAAATTCAACAACGATGAGAGGCTGCGCTTCTTTATCGGTGATGTAAGGGATAGGGAGAGAGTCTATCGAGCCATGGGCGGTGTTGATATTGTCGTTCATGCCGCTGCTCTTAAGCAGGTACCAACCGCTGAATATAACCCCATTGAAGCGGTAAGGACGAATATTGACGGAGCCGTCAATGTTGTTGACGCTGCCATAGACAATGGAGTTGAAAAGGCGATAGCTATAAGTACCGATAAAGCCGTCCAGCCGGTCAACCTTTACGGGGCAACTAAATTGGTCATGGAGCGGCTCTTTGTTCAAGCCAATGTTTATACCGGGCAGCAAAAGCCACGTTTTAGCTGCGTACGATATGGCAATGTCGTTGGCAGCCGAGGCAGTGTTGTTCCGCTTTTCCTTGAGCAGAAGAAAAACAACATCATTACTATTACCGATGAACGGATGACCAGGTTCTGGATTACCTTAGAGCAGGGTGTCCACTTTGTCATCGATTGCATCGGCAGGATGCATGGCGGTGAAACCTTCATCCCCAAAATCCCCAGCATGAAAGTTACCGACTTGGCAGATGTTATCGCTCCAAAAGCCGAAAGAGAAGTCATAGGAATACGCCCCGGAGAAAAGGTGAACGAAATTCTTTTGACAGAGGAGGAAGCCAGGCATGCACGGGAGTTTGATGACTACTTTGCCATCGAACCTGAGCATCCCTTCTGGGGAAAGGATAATCTTAAGGGCGGCAAATCTCTCCCCGATGGCTTCAAATATGCCAGCGATAACAATAGCTGGTGGTTGACTGGAGAGGAACTGCAAAGAATGGTTGGTGAATTATCTGAATGAAGCGATTGGCAATCGAAGGCGGGGTGCCTGTACGAAGCACACTCCTTCCTTACGGACATCATTGGATTGATGACGGCGACATTGCTGCTGCTGTCGAAGTGTTAAGGAGTGACTGGATTACTCAAGGTCCCAAAGTTGACGAGTTCGAAAGGAAAGTTGCCAACTACTGTGGTGTTAAATACGCCGTCGCGGTATCTAGCGGTACTGCCGCCCTCCACGCTGCCTGTGCTGTAGCTGGCATTTCAACTGGCGACGAAGCCATTACTACCCCTATCACCTTCGCTGCGACAGCAAACGCTGTAGTATATTGTGGCGCCAAGCCAGTCTTCGCTGATATACAAGAAGATACGTTAAACATTGACCCACGTGAAATCGAGAGAAAGCTGACATCCAGGACAAAGGCTATTCTGCCGGTGGACTTTGCCGGACATCCTGCCGACCTAGAGGAGATAATGGCCATAGCCCGCTCCAGAAAAATCGTCGTAATCGAGGATGCCTCGCATGCGCTGGGTGCTGAATATGAGGGACGTAAAATAGGCAGTTTGGCTGACATGACCATCCTTAGCTTCCACCCAGTAAAGCACATTACCACCGGTGAAGGTGGCATGATTCTGACCGACAATGAGGAGTTCTGCGAAAAACTCAAGATCTTCAGACATCATGGCATAGTAAGGGAAAAGTCAGATAATGGCTCTTGGTATTATAAGATATACAACCCGGGATACAACTTTAGAATTACAGATTTCCAATGCGCCCTCGGTATCAGCCAACTCAACAAATTAAACCGCTTCATAGAGAGAAGAAGAGAAATAGCGACAAAGTATAATGCAGAGCTTGCTGAGATGGATGAGATTTTGATTCCCGTAGAGGACAAAAGGGTCAAAGCAGTATATCATATCTATACAATACAGCTAAAAACCGAGTTGCTAACAACGGGGAGAAAAGAGATATTTAAAGCTTTAAGAGCTGAAAATATAGGAGTTAGTGTTCACTATATGCCTATACATTTACACCCATTTTATCAACAGAAATTTGGCTATAAGAAAGGCGATTATCCCACGGCAGAGGAATACTATGAACGGGCAATCACTCTGCCTCTTTTCCCGAGTATGAGCGATGAAGACGTGAAGGATGTAATTAAGGCAGTCAAAAAAGTAGTGCGACGGTACCGAGAGCAAATCTAACCATGAAAATCGTGGCAATTATCCAGGCACGGATGGGCTCAACCAGGTTGCCGGGGAAGGTCTTAAAAGATATTTGCGGAAGACCCATGCTCTGGCACATACATAATCGGCTGAGATACGCCAAGTTGGTAGGCCAAGCTGTCATAGCTACTTCAAACAAAACAAGTGATTGCCCCATTACCAAATTTGCCGAACAAAGCAACATACCTTATTACGCCGGGAGTGAGCTCGACCTTCTAGACAGGTGGTACCAAACAGCCAAGAGGTTTCAAGCTGACGCTGTTGTAAGGATTACTGCTGATTGCCCCTTGGTAGACCCTGTTATTGTTGATGAAGTAGTAAAGTACTACCTAGAGAAAGGCCCTCTTGATTATGTGAGCAACTCAAGACCCAAAGCCACTTATCCTCAGGGATTGGACGTTGAAATATACTCTTGCGAAGCCCTAAAAGAGGTATGGAACGAAATACAAGATCCTTTCTTAAGGGAATGGGGCTCGGCGAATTTCTTTGAGCACCCGGAAAGATATCGCCTTGCCAATTTAGAGAATTCTGAGGATCTGTCCCATATGCGCTGGACAGTAGACTATCAGGATGACCTGGATTTCGTCAGGGAAATATATCAAAGGCTATATAGAGAAGATAGCGTCTTTTTGATGCCGGATATCTTGAAACTACTAAAGGAACATCCGGAACTCATGAAGATAAATAGAAGCCACGTGGGAAAAGATACCTACAAAGAAGCTTTAAGTAGGAGGGATTAGACCCATGTATCATCCTTTCATTCTAGGCGACAAAGTCTATCTCAGAGGGCTACAGAAAAACGATTTGACAGGCAATATGTTCCAATGGGCCAACGATTCGGATGTGACGCACCACATGTTCATGGGCGCTATGCCAAATACTATCGAGGGGTTGGAAGAAGAATATGCGCAACTCATCAAAAGTAAGAACGATGTGGTATTAGCAATCATAGACAAGAAGACTGACATCCACTTGGGGAACGTGGGGTTATATCTGATAAACTGGATAAGCAGGTCAGCAGAACTCAGAATCATCATCGGTGAGAAGAAATATTGGAACAAGGGTTACGGAACTGAAGCAACTGAACTAACAGTAACATACGGCTTTGA
>VGOF01000002.1 GCA_016875975.1 Chloroflexota bacterium
AGAGTAGCGGCTGAGTTAGGCTACCCGGTGGTAGTCAGGCCAGCATATACAATGGGTGGTACTGGTGGTGGGTTGGTTTATAACGTAGAAGAGTTGCGTGTAGTTGCCAGCCGCGGCATCTCAGCCAGTCTCATCGGGCAGGTTCTAATTGAGGAATCAGTCCTGGGGTGGGAGGAATTGGAGCTTGAAGTTGTCCGCGATGCCAAAAACCAGATGATTACCGTCTGTTTCATTGAAAATGTGGATGCTATGGGGGTTCACACAGGTGATTCTTTTTGTGTGGCACCTATGCTTACCATAGACCCAGCTCTGCAAAAGCGACTGCAGGAATATTCCTATCGTATTGTAGAAGCCATCCGCGTGATTGGCGGCACTAACATCCAGTTTGCCCACGACCCCAAGACGGGTCGTGTCGTGGTCATTGAAATTAATCCCAGGACGTCGCGTTCCTCTGCTCTTGCTTCCAAGGCTACTGGTTTTCCTATTGCCCTGGTTTCAGCCAAACTGGCAGCCGGGCTGACTCTGGATGAAATCCCATATTGGCGTGATGGAACTCTGGAAAAGTACACGCCGTCTGGGGACTATGTAGTAGTGAAGTTTGCCCGCTGGGCCTTCGAGAAATTCAAAGATGCTGAGGATAGGCTGGGCACGCAAATGCGTGCTGTGGGCGAGGCTATGAGCATTGGCAAGAACTATAAGGAAGCGCTGCAGAAGTCGATTCGCTCGCTAGAGAACGGCCGCTATGGCTTGGGCTTTGCCAAAGACTTCCACGAGCGAACACTTGGTGAGTTGATGGGATTGTTGAAAGAAGCGTCAAGCGAGCGGCAATTTATTATGTACGAGGCTTTACGCAAGGGTGCTGGCGTTCAGGAGCTTTACGAAAGGACTTACATCAAGCCGTGGTTTATTCAGCAGATGAAGGAGTTGGTCGAGTTGGAGGAGGAGGTACTTCGTCATAAGGGTGCGATGCTACCTGATGAGCTGTTGGGCAGGGCGAAAAAAGACGGATTTTCTGATAAATACCTGTCACAGCTTTTGTCTGTGTTCGAGAAGGAGATTCGGCAGAGGCGTATTGCGTTGGGTGTGGTTGAGGGATGGCATCCCGTACCTGTAAGCGGCGTGGAGAATGCAGCGTACTACTATTCAACTTACAATGCGCCAGACGTGACGGCGAGCAGCAAAAAGCGGAAGGTGATGGTACTGGGTGGTGGGCCGAATAGAATAGGGCAGGGCATTGAATTCGACTATTGCTGTGTCCATGCTGCCTTTGCCTTGCGTGACGAGGGATACGAGACAATAATGGTCAATTGCAATCCGGAGACGGTATCTACCGACTATGATACTTCGGACAAGCTTTATTTCGAGCCGCTGACGGTTGAAGACGTGCTCAGCATTTATGAAAAAGAGAAGCCGGAAGGTGTTATTGTCCAATTTGGTGGCCAGACGCCGCTCAATATCGCTGGTGAATTAAATGATGCGAGTGTGAAAATCCTGGGCACATCAACTGAGACTATCGACCTTGCTGAAGACCGTGGCCGGTTTCGGTTGGTGATGCAGGAGCTTGGCATTCCTATGCCGGAATCGGGCATGGCCAGCAATCTGGATGAAGCGCTTCGGGTGGCGGAGAAGATTGGGTATCCGCTGATGGTGCGGCCGTCGTATGTGTTGGGTGGCCGTGGCATGCAGGTAGTTTATGATGCAGAGATGCTGAAACAGTATGTGATGGCGGCAGTGGGCGTTACTCCGGATCGTCCTATACTGATCGATAGGTTTTTAGAGAACGCGATTGAGTGTGAGGCCGATGCTATTGCCGATGGTGCTGATGCGTTTGTACCCGCTGTGATGGAGCATATTGAATTGGCGGGGATTCACTCGGGGGATTCGGCTTGTGTAATTCCACCGGTGAGTATACCGGCTAAGCATCTTGATACTATCTACGAATATACCAGGAAGATTGCCAAAGACTTGCATGTTGTTGGGCTGATGAACATGCAGTATGCCATAGCCAGGGATGTTGTTTATGTGCTGGAGGCCAATCCTAGAGCATCGCGCACTGTGCCACTTGTTTCAAAGATATGCAACGTGTCCATGGCGCGCTTGGCTACCCAAACGATGCTGAGGAAGAAGCTCAGCGAGATTGGTCTTAGGCCGCGCCGGATTCCTCATTTTGGGGTTAAGGAAGCTGTTTTCCCATTCCCTATGTTTCCCGAAGTGGACCCTGTTTTAGGTCCTGAAATGAGGTCAACAGGCGAAGTGTTGGGGGTTGCCGATTCCTTTGGCATGGCATTCTTCAAGGCCCAGGAAGCTGCGAAGCAGCCTCTTCCTACCGCGGGGACAGTCTTGTTGAGTTTGCATAGTAAGGAAGTGCCTGTTGCACTCGACGTGGCGAAGCAATTTGCTGAGCTTGGCTTCAAGATAGTGGCTACGCGGGGCACGCACGAATTTCTGACTGGTCACGGGATTGATTCTGAATGTGTGCTAAAGCAGCATGAGGGCCGTCCCAACATTGTAGATAAGATTAAGAACGGTGAAATCAGGCTGGTGGTTAACACGCCGAGTGGTCGCCAGAGCCAGTATGATGATTCCTATATTCGCAAGACGGCTATTAAACACAAGGTGACGTATATGACAACGCTAGCAGCCGCTGCCGCAGCGGCTAAGGGAATACAGGCTTACTGTGCGGACAAGCCTTCGGTTAAGTCGCTGCAAAGCTACCACGCAGAGATTGAATAGTTTAGTTCGAGAGGATACTGGCACTTTGAGACAGGTTGAAGCTTCCGTAGTTTCTATCCGGGAGGTGATGCCCGGGTGCTATCAGTTATGTGTGGCGGCACCTGGAATTGCTGATGCGGCTCACCCCGGGCAGTTTGTTATGGTGAGGTGTGGCGACAAGCTAACTCTGCGTCGGCCCATCAGCATCCACAGGGTTACCGAATCAGGCGAGGTCTATTTGTTCTTCACGGGTGCTGGATTGGCCAGGGAAAGCGCCGTTTCATCCGGCCGCAAAATAGTGCCTGTGTCAGGTAAGGGCGAGGGCACCTTGTGGCTTTCTCGGAGAAAAAAGGGCGACAAGCTAGATTTGCTTGGTCCCCTGGGCAACGGATTTACAGTCAATCCAAACTCGAGGAATCTGTTATTGGTGGCTGGTGGTATTGGCATAGCTCCATTGGTTATTCTTGCGGAAAGGGCCATAAGCCAGGGTAAGTTCGTCAAACTGCTGCTGGGTGCACGTACAAAAGAAGTGCTCTATCCTGGCGGGCTTTTGCCCGGTGGAGTCGAGGTGGAACTTGTTACTGAAGACGGGCAGGTGGGCAGAAAGGGGATGGTCAGCGAGTATGTATTTGAGTATGTTGGTTGGGCTGACCAAATCTATGCCTGTGGGCCAAGAGCTATGTACGAATCGATTGCCAGAGAAATGATAGAAAGAAACGCCGAGAAACCTGTCCAGGTTTCGCTTGAAGTCAGAATGGGGTGTGGTGTGGGTGCTTGTTATGGATGCAGCATACCGACTAAACAGGGCGTGAAGCGTGTTTGCCTTGACGGGCCAGTTTTCAATCTCGATGAAGTCCTTCTAGAGGAGGTGCGGCTATGACGGTGGAGTCCAGGAGTATCAGGCTCAACACCCAAGGCCATTGTGACATTGTTGACATAACATCGGAGGTAGCTAAACAGGTGGCTGATTCGGGGGTCAAGGAGGGCGCGGTGACTGTTTTCGTCACCGGGTCGACGGCTGGTGTTACCACTATTGAATATGAACCCGGGCTGGTTGCTGATTTGAAGGAGATGTGGGATAGGGTGGTACCTGAAAAAGTACCTTATCGGCATGACCGCGCCTGGGGTGATGGCAATGGTTACGCTCATGTGCGTGCTGCGCTTCTAGGCCCTTCTCTGGTTATTCCGCTGTTGAACAAGCGGATGGCGCTGGGCACCTGGCAACAGATAGTTTTGCTTGATTTCGATAATCGAGCGCGCTCCCGCGAAGTGGTGGTTCAAATTATGGGCGAATGATTGATACAGACTGCCAAGCTTTGGTTCTAGGATGGCTTTGCGAAGTTTGGAAAGTTTAGTGTTGACAAAACTTATGTAGTTTAATAGACTTTGTGGTTAATCGGATGGTGGTTATGAACCCTGTTCAGCGCGAAGCCGAAAATAAGCGTTTGATTGAGGATTTTGGGATTGTGTTTGATGAAATGGGTTTGCCGCGCATGGCGGGGCGGATTCTGGGGTGGCTGCTTATCTGCGACCCGCCATATCAGTCTGCCGCCCAGCTCAGGGAGATGGCCGGTGGCAGCAAAGGTGCCATCAGCACTATGACGTGGTTGCTGATACACAGCGGTCTGGTGGATAAGTTGGGCGTACCAGGCAGCCGCGCTACCTATTATCGTCTCAGGCATGGCTCGTGGTCTGAGCTGATGAAAAGTCGGATGTCGCGCGTGAGAGCCATGAGAGAGCTATCAGAGCGTGGCTTGTCCTTGATGGAAGGGGAGAGTCCAGAGATGCGATGCCGCCTGGAGGAAATGCGGGATTTCTATCGATTTTTTGAGCAGGAGGTACTTCCGCTGCTGGACCGCTGGGGACAACACCATTCGGAGAAATTAGCGTCCACTGCGAAAGGATGAGGTTTCAACTTAGTTAACAGGAGCTGCAAATGAAGAAAAGGTTGATCATAATAGTGGGTCTTCTCCTGGTATTGACAGTGACCGGCTTCAGTGGCTGTGCTCGCAAGAAAGAAGCTGCAGTGAAGCAGACGGTCGAGGTGGTGCGTGGAGATTTGGTGGTCACTGTGAACGCTGATGGCAGCCTGGATATGCCGCATGAGTCCAAGCTCCGGTTCGGCACGCCCGGGACTGTCAAGGGAATATATGTAAAGGAAGGCGACAGGGTAAGGGAAGGGGCGTTGCTGGCCAAACTGGACGATACTACGCAGAAGCTGGCCGTGCAACAAGCTCAGTACAATGTAGAACTGGCCATGAACGAGCTGGTGGAGAAGATACACCCGGCGCTCATGGGCTATCCCAAGACGTACCCTGACCCTGCTGCGCTTCAGCGCTTGGAACAAGCCAGGGATGAGCTAATCAAGGCAAAGCGACTCCTGGAACAACAGAAATACCAGAATGCGGCAGCAGAGCTGCGGCTGGCACAGCATGATTTGGAAGCGTGTTATTACCTGGTTGACCTGCCGGAGATTAAGGCTCTAAATGCCAGTCGGGATGATATGCTTGGCATTCCGGATGAGACATATCCTGATATTTCCAGAGCAGCGGAGATGTTGAAGCAGGACCTGGACAGAGTTGTTGGGGTACAGAATACCATGAGTAAAGGGGGTTATAGCCAGGCCTTGGCTGAGTTGTCGCTGGCACTCGGCAAGGTTCAGGATACCCATACCGTGCTCAAATCGGTCACTGGCAGAATCAGGATGTCGCAACGGCTGGCGGCTTGCTGTGGAGTAACATGGTCTTCTGGAACACCGCCAACGCCATCGCCATCGTCCTACCCTGCGACTTCCCCTGGGCTAATGCCTGTACCTTATCCAGATACCTCCACTTCTCTCAGCTTCTTGAAACAGGTGGAGGAGGGGCTGCAGAAGGTACAGGCGTGTAAGAAAGACGAGAGCTGTGACGCGCAAGAGCTGGCGATGTTAATTCGCTTGGCGCAGCATGATGTCGATATGAGCCGTACCATACTTGAGGCGAACGAGCTAATCTTCAGGAGCGGGCTGAATCTCAAGGCATCCAGAGGTCTTAGCCTGAACCTGCAACTGGCTGATATTGCTTTGAAGAATGCTAAGAAGGCGCTGATGGACACTGAAATCCTGGCGCCGTTCGATGGCATCGTAGTCTATATCGGCGTGAAGGAAGACGACCAGCTTTCTGCCTTTGACTATTCTTCGCGGGTAGCTGTTCACGTGGTGGATACCAGGACGGTGGAGATGAAAGGGACAGTAGATGAGATAGATATCTACAAGGTGAAGGAGGGGCAGAGAGTTATTATAAATGTTGATGCTCTGCCTGATGTTCCAGTGAGCGGTAACCTTATCTTTATCTCGCCCTTCGGGACGCAGCAGGCGGGCATTTTGAACTTTGCTGTGACCATAGCCCTGGAGCCAACCGATGTTGAGCTAAAAGGTGGATTGACTGCTACTGGTGACATCATTGTGGATAAGCGGGAAGATGTGCTGCTGATTCCTAATCGGGTGGTGAAGGGTTCGCCAGGAGAGCAGTGGGTGGAGGTGATGGTTGACGAGGCTAAGAAAATCACTGAAAAGAGGGCAATCAAGATTGGCATTCAGAATGAGAGGTTCAGCGAGGTTGTAGAAGGGCTTAAGGAGGGAGAGAAGGTGGTGGTTGATTCCGGTGCTCGGACGTCCAAGTAGCATGATATATCTGGATAACGCAGTCAAAGTCTATACGCTGGGTGGAGTTGAGCTTTTTGCGTTGAATGGTGTGACCTGCCGTATTGATGCCGGGGAGATGGTATCGATAATGGGGCCTTCTGGTTCGGGCAAATCCACCATGATGAATATCATAGGCTGTCTTGATAGGCCTACCAGTGGTAAATATGAGCTTGATGGCATGGATGTTAGCTTGCTGAAGGACGATGAATTGGCAGAGATAAGGAATAAGAAGCTGGGCTTTGTATTCCAGTCTTTTAACCTGCTGCCCAGAGCTTCTGCGGCGGCCAATGTGGAGCTTCCTCTGGTCTATTGCGGGGCGAGCAATAAGCGACAACGGGCGCTAGAATCCCTGGAGTTGGTAGGTATGGCCCAGCGAGCTCATCACCGTCCCAGCGAAATTTCGGGGGGTGAGCAGCAGCGGGTAGCCATTGCCCGCGCCCTGGTGACCAATCCGTCTGTTATCCTGGCTGATGAGCCGACGGGAAACCTGGATACGCATACCAGCCAGGGCATCATGACCCTACTGCAAGAGCTGAATCAAAAAGGTATTACCATCGTGCTGGTGACACATGAAGAGGATATAGCCAAGTATACAAAACGCACCATCTACCTCAGAGATGGAGAAATCGTGAATGAGGTAATGAGATGAGTCTCTGGGAAAGCGTCATCGCCTCGTGGCAATCGCTGTATAGCAACAAGATGCGGTCAGGGCTGACTATCCTGGGCATTGTGATTGGTATCAGCGCTGTAGTTTTCCTGGTGTCCTTTGGCAGGGGACACATGGCAAACATGAAACGCGTCTTTGAGGGTATGGGCGCCAACGCCATTTACATAATGAATGCTACTCGTTTGAGTAGCGAAATCACTGGCGGTATTAACAATCTCACTCTGGAAGATGCTGAAGCGATTGCAGCGAGCCATACGGCGACGGCTGTGGAAGTGGTCAGCCCGATTTGTGAGACGAGAGGCAGGGTTAGCTATGGCAATAAGGATACTGTAACCGCAATTCGAGGTGCTTTTCCTAATATCGACCGTGTAGTCAGCTACCCTGTGGCTAATGGCAGATTCCTTTCTGAAGAGGATTTGAAGAGGACTGCAGACGTTGTGTTGCTGGGTTACAAAACAGCCAAAGACCTTTTCGGGGATTCTGACCCTCTGGACAAGTATATAAGGGTGGCTGGGCGGAAGCTCAGGATTATAGGCGTGATGGAGGAAAAGGGTGGGATGATAGGGACGGCAGATGATTTCGTGTTGATTCCGTTGTCGACTTATCAAGCGAGAATTACGGGCGTGACCACGGTGAAGGGGCGGCCGGTGCAGACTATCGCCGTTAAGGCATTCGACCCTGATTCTGTGGATGAAGCGAAGGCGCAGGTCACTTCGATATTACGGCAACGGCATCGTATCAGGGAGGGTGCCGACGATGATTTCAATGTTATCGATATGCGGGAAATCATCAATCGGATGTTGCAGGTGATAGGGATTTTCCAGGTATTTCTGGGAAGTGTTGGGGCTATTTCGTTGCTGGTTGGTGGCATTGGAATTATGAATATAATGCTGGTTTCTGTTACGGAACGGACTCGCGAAATAGGCATACGCAAAGCAGTCGGAGCTAAAAGGCGAGATATCTTGAGCCAGTTCTTGGTGGAATCTGCCCTGTTGAGCGCAACTGGTGGGGTCATCGGGTTGATGTTGGCTTTCCTGGGCACACGGCTGGTCACAGGGGCGAAGGTTGGTACTATGACTGTTAGTGCTCCGATGTCGGTTGATATAGTGATAATTGCCCTTTCGGTGGCTGTGTTTGTAGGTCTGGCCTCTGGTTTCTATCCGGCTTTCAGGGCTGCAAGGCTTGACCCTATAGAATCACTACGCCACGAGTAATCCTATTTTCCCTGTACCAGAGACATGAACTCAGCTCGTGTGGCTGCTTTACTGCGGAACAGGCCTCTTGTGGCTGAGGTGACAACATTGCTACCTGGTTTCTTGATGCCGCGCATGGTCATACACAAATGTTCTGCCTGGACAACCACAGCCACTCCCTTGGGTTGAAGCGCATCCATAATGGCATCAGCTATTTGAGTGGTCATCCTCTCCTGGAGCTGGAGGCGTTTGGCAAAAATCTCTACCACGCGTGCTAGTTTGCTCACGCCTACTACTCGTCCGCCTTCGTTAGGGACGTACCCCACGTGTGCTACGCCGTAGAATGGCAACAAGTGGTGTTCACACATAGAATAGAATGGTATATCCCTGAGAATCACCATTTCATCGTGACCTACTTCAAAGCCTACGGCTAATTCTGCCTTTGCATCCATATCGAATCCGGCAAATAGCTCGGCGTACATCTCGGCGATGCGTCGAGGTGTACCTTGCAGTCCTTCCCGGTTCGGGTCATCGCCGATGGCTTTTATCATGGCAAGTGCTGCTGTCTTAATCTTGTTCTGGTCAACCATGGTGACCTCCTTTGCTATGTGACCGCGTCAGCTCCAGCCGAGGGCACGTTCGATTTCTTTCAAGCTGGGTGGTAGCTCCGGGAATGGTTCGACAAATTTGGCGGGCAGGCTGGGGTCTTTCAGCCCCGTCCCTGTGATGATGCAGACTACTCTCTTGTTTGCCAGTTTCAGTCCTTGCTGGACCATTTTAATGAGGCCAGCTACCGAAGCTGCCGATGCCGGCTCACCGAAGACCCCTTCCCTGGCTGCGAGCAGCTTGTAGGCATGCAATATCTCGCTGTCGGTCACGCTGTCTATAAGCCCGCCGGATTCATCGCGAGCTGTGGTAGCTCCTTTCCAGCTAGCGGGGTTGCCGATACGGATAGCCGTGGCTATGGTCTTGGGCTTATCGATGGGCTTTCCTTTCACTATCGGTGCTGCTCCTGCTGCCTGGAAGCCCATCATCTTGGGGGTTTGTGTTGACTTCCCAGCCTCCTTGTATTCGCGAAAGCCTTTCCAGTAGGCGGTGATGTTTCCAGCATTGCCCACGGGGATAAAGAAATAGTCTGGTGCATTTCCCAGGTCATCCACTATCTCAAAGGCTGCGGTCTTTTGCCCTTCGATGCGGTAAGGGTTTAATGAGTTCACCAAAGTAATGGGATGCTTTTCAACAAGGGCACGAACTACTTGCAGTGCCTGGTCAAAGTTGCCCTGTATGGCGATAATTTTGGCTCCGTAGGCGATAGCTTGTGCCAGTTTGCCTATTGCGATTTTGCCTTTGGGGATAACCACGACAACCTTGAGGCCGAAGCGGGCTCCGTAGGCAGCGGCTGAGGCGCTGGTATTGCCGGTTGAAGCGCATGTTATGGTGGAGCTTCCGGCCTCCACTGCTTTCGCCACTGCTACTACCATGCCGCGGTCCTTGAAAGAACCGGTGGGATTGCAGCCCTCGAGCTTGAAGTAAAGCTCACCGCAGCTAAGCTCCTTTTCCAGGGCTACAGACCTGACCAGTGGTGTATCGCCTTCGCCGAGTGTGATGGTGGGTGTTTGAGGAGTGACAGGCAGGAAGTTGCGGTACCTAGAAAGAACTCCTTGTATCATTGTCCTAGGTGTCAGGCTTCTACCCTGACAAAATTGCTGATTTCTTTGACCACAGCCAGGTGTTGTGTCTCTTCCAGGGCTTGCTGTACTGCTTTCTCCCTAGCGCGGTGCGTCATTATCACAATTTCGGCAAGCTGTGTAGAGGGGTCGCGCTCTTTTTGGATTACCGAGGAGATGCTGATATTGTGGTCTCCCAGGACCCTGGATATCTGGGCTAGAACCCCTGGTTTATCAGCCACGTTCATCCTCATATAGTAGCGTGTTTCTATTTCGGACATCGGCTTGACAGTTCGCCCTTTGGCCGATGGTAGTTTGGGCAATGTGATGGTACCGCGGTTGATGTCCTGGGCTATGCTGACGATGTCAGCTATCACGGCGCTGGATGTTGCCGAAGGGCCGGCTCCTTGTCCGTAGAAAATCAGCTTGCCCACTAAGTCTCCCTCGACGTCGATGGCGTTGTAGACACCATCAACTTTGGCAAGGAGAAAATCTTCAGGGATAAACACCGGATGAACGCGAGCTTCAATGGAGTTATCTGTCCGTTTGGCGATGGCCAGGAGCTTTATGGCATAGCCAAGCTCCTTGGCATAGCGGAAATCACGGGCCTGGAGGCGGGAGATGCCCTCGTTGTAGACCTTGTCTGGCGTGATTTCGGTGCCGAACGCGATGGTAGCGAGAATGGCGAGTTTGTAGGCGGCGTCAACGCCATCTATGTCTTTGCTGGGGTCAGCTTCGGCATATCCTAATTCTTGTGCTTGCTTCAGGGCGACGGCGAAATCCGTTCCCTCCTTTGCCATTTGAGTCAGGATATAGTTCGTAGTTCCGTTCACAATGGCATATATGGCAGAAATATCATTGGCTATCAAGTCCTCCTGGAAAGGAGCTATTAATGGTATTCCGCCACCGACGCTGGCTTCGTAGCGTAGGGCTACATTGTGTTTTCGAGCCAGCGACAGGAGCTCGCTCCAGTGCTTGGACATGACCTCTTTGTTGGCGGTAACCACGTGTTTGCTGTGTGTCAGGGCGTCCTGGATGTATTCGAAGGCTGGATGTTCACCGCCGATAAGCTCAATGATGATGTCTATATCCGGGTCGTTGAGCAAGTCCGAGAACTTGGTTGTAAAAAGGTTGCGAGGAATGCCCATGGCACCGTGCTTGGTCGTGTCTATTTCAACGACTCTTTTGAGTACCAATTGGCTACCTGTGCTTCTTGCGAGAGCTTCTGGCTTTCCCAGCAGCACCTTGACCGTGCCACCACCAATCACGCCCAGTCCGGTGAGTCCAATGCCTATGCTGTTTTTTCTCATTTTGGCTGTCTCTGCTGTTCGACGTTCTTGCGTACCCGGGCTATAGCCCAGCCTTTCTTCTCTTCGTCCAACAGATTGTCTATTTTACTGTTTGCTTTTTGCTCATCCAGCCAGGCTTCGAAGGATTTGGACTTGATATTGTCTCTGATGTCCTTATCCATCTCTTTGGTATCCTTTTCCAAGACTCTCACCAGCCAGTAGCCCCCGGGAGTTTCAGCACCGGAATCTAAGATTGGTTCACTGATTGTGCCTAGCTCAAGCTGTGAAACGGCCTTGACTAAATCCTCCATTGGGATATCTTTTCTATACCAGCTCGACTGTTGAATCCAGCCCAGGTCGCCATCTAGTTGTTTGGTTTGTTCATGAAGTGAGTTATTGCGCACTAGAGTTGCGAAGTCCTCTCCACGCTGTAATTTACCCCTTATTTCTTCAGCTTTTTCTTCAGTGTTAAGCAGGATGCCTCTGGCATGCACTCCTTTCTGTTCGTCTTTTTCAAGTACTTCTACTATCCAGTAGCCCTTTCTCTTGCTGATCGACTCGTCGTAAACCGGCTGGCTCAGGGTTTGTGGTTGAGTGCTGAAGGCGATTTCTTCGATTGCTGATTTCCCTAAGTCTCCCAGCAGTAACTCGGAGTAGCCTTTAAACAGCCACCCAAGGTCGCCGCCTCTCTGTCTGGTTATAGGCTCTTCGGAGTATTGCATTGCCAGGGCAGTGAAATTGCCACTGGTTGCTAGTTTGGCTGTTATTTCCTCGGCTGTTTTTTTGCTGGCTACGAATATAGCCTCAACCTTAGCCTGCTCGCAAGAAGTAGGCACATCTGCTCCGAAGTATTCGTTTACCGCCTTGCCCACGAGCATCTCTTTTGAAATGACATCTTTGGTTACCTGGTCATTCGGCAACCCCAATCTGTCGATGAGAGTCTTCACCTCGTCATCGCTAACGGTCACTCCAAGGTCAGTGGCTCTCTGCTTAACAAGCTCGCCTGTTTCCAATCTGTCGATAGTCATGTCGACAAAAAAGGGGATGCTAGAGGAGTCACTGCCGAAGCTGTAAATGCCGAGTGCTTTCGTATAGTACCCCAAATCAAAAGTGCGGTTGTTCACTTGCAACACTGGTTGACTGATAGGTTTGATGTGGTCGGTGTAATATCCGAAACCTATGAAACCGACGATGATGGCTAAGAAAGCCACTCCAATAAGTGTGATGAGCCGTTGCAGTCTTTGCTGCCGCTGCCAACGTGAGAGCTCGCGCTTTGTCGGCGCTCGCTTAGTTTCAGGCTTCTTGTGTTTTTTTGCCAAATCTGAAATTCCTTTCCTTACTGTTTCAATATGTGTGCAGTGTACGTTGTCCCGTTTGCCTACTTATGATAACATATTGCCACGTACCGAAGCTACGGGGTGTAGCGCAGCCTGGTAGCGCACCTGAATGGGGTTCAGGTGGTCGGCGGTTCAAATCCGCCCACCCCGATTTTTCCCCCGCCATGTTAGCATTACACTCATCGAAATGTTTAAGCGTCTTTTGTCATATTTAGTGGAGGTTCTGAATGAAGACACGAATAACTGAGTTACTTGGTATAGAGTATCCCATCATTCAGGCAGGGATGACCTTTGTTTCCTACCTACCACTGGTGGTAGCTGTTTCTGAAGCTGGTGGGTTGGGTATCTTGACTTGCAGTGACCAGACGCCCGAGGAAGTGCGTGCAAATATCAGGAAGGTACGAGAACTCACCAGCAAGCCTTTCGGCGTTAACCTGGTTCCATACACCCCGGGTTACAAGGATTTCTGCAAGGTGATTCTGGAAGAGAATGTCCCGGTATTCAGCCATGGTCTGGGGAATCCCTTCAAGCTACTAGGAGTGAAGAAGCCGGCGGGAATGATTTTCATGCCGACTGTCGGCAGTACCAGGCAAGCGATTATGATGGAAAGGGAGGGCGCAGACGCAATTATGGTACACGGTTTCGAAGGTGGAGGCCATGTGGGGTATATAGCTACAACGGTGTTGTTGCCTAAGGTGGCTGAGATTGTAAAGATACCCATTGTGGCTGCTGGCGGCTTCTGTGATGGCAAAGGATTGGTGGCTGCTCTGGCCCTAGGGGCGGATGGCATTGCTATGGGCAGCAGGTTTTGTGCCACGGTGGAATGCCCTGTTGATGAAAATGTTAAGAAGGCTCTGACGGAGGCACAGGAGGAAGACGCTATTGTCTCCTTCCGTTATGACGGGTTACGCTTAAGGAGTATACCCGGTAAAGGGCTAAAGAACTACAGGGGGTGGTGGTCCAGACCGTGGGAGATAGTGCCCAGCATCTTCAGCATGAAGAGTGCCTTTAAGAGCTCGTACAAAGAGCTTTGGGAAGGTTCCAGGGAGCTTATGCGCTATAAAATCCCATTGATGCAGTTTGTTTGCGGGTGTTCCAAGATAAGAGTGACACTTTCTGATGGTGCAGTGAATAATGGCATCATACCCAGCGGCCAGGTGACTGGCCGATTGCGCGATATTCCGACCTGTCATGATTTGATACAAAGAATCATGAGCGAAGCTGAACAGGTTGCCAAGTCTGTCGCCGATAAGTTCTAGAATTCAGAGGCCTATGGCTCTGGCAATCATATTCTTCTGAATCTGTTTGGTGCCACCGCCGATGAGCAAGATAAATGAATCTCTCAAATATCTTTGCATGTCGAAGTCCATCGTGAGGCTGTAGCCGCCAAGTATTTCCATGCCGCGCAAGGCAATTTTCGTCCAACATTCAGTGGCTACCAATTTAGTAATGCATGATTCCTTGTAGCAGGGCATGTCGTTTGCTTTCAGCCACGCAAGGTGGCAAACGGATAAGCGCGCCAGGTGCAGGTCGACTGCCATTTCTGCTAGCATGTGACTTATAGCCTGAAACTTGCCTATCGGTTGGCCAAATGCATACCTATCTTTGGCATATTGGAGCGAGTCATCAAAAGCCACCTGGGCATAGCCTAAAGCATTGGCAGCAACCAGCAGGTGCTCAATTTCAAGGGTTCTGAGCAGCAACTCCCACCCGTGATTTATCATCTCTGGGCCACCGAGCACCATACTCTTGGGGACAATCACGTTGTCAAAAACAAGCTCACAGGTTGTGTCAGTATAGCCTGCTATCTTCTTTAATGGCTTGGCGCTGTATCCTTTGGATTTGGTATCAACTAGAAGTAGGCTTAGCCCCTTGTGTTTGGGTAAATTCTTGTCTGTCCTGGCTAGTGTCACGGTATAATCAACGTCGTCCCCGAGGGTGATGAACATTTTTGTGCCGTTGAGAACGAAATGGTCGCCCTTGTCAACCGCGCTGGTCTTGGCGGCAGCAGCATCAGAGCCTGAATCTGGCTCAGTTATGCCATAGGCAAAGCGCATCTCGCCTTTTGCGAATTTGGGTAGGAACAATTGTTTCTGTTCCTCGTTGCCGCAGTTGAGGATTATATCAGCCCCATACATGACTACTGCATTGAAATAAGAGCCTAACCCCCACGAGCCTGACCTAGCTAACTCCTCGCAAACAATGGCATAATCGATGATGGAGCCTCCCATACCGCCATACTTGGTCGGTATGGCTACTCCTGACAGGCCAAGAGACATTAACTTGTGAAAGACCTCAAGAGGGAACTTTTTCTCCTCGTCCCACTTTCGGACCAGATGCTTGGGACATTCCCTTTCAACGAATTCCCGCACCATCGCTCTTAGCATTTCTTGCTGTTCAGTAAACTTGAAATCCATGCTCGTCTCCTTCTATAGCTGGCAAATAATAAATAAGCGGAAGCCTTTGGTGGTAAACTATGTCGTCGGCCTCCAGCCTGCTTATGGCTAGAGGCCGATTCTACATATTCAAAATTTCGGATTCGTGTAGCTAGGGGCTACCAGGATGACCTATGATATTCAGGGAATATCTGTTTCTCGTAGTCTTTGCCAGTAATAGCATCTGCGCAAAGAGCGGCTGACAAGGCGGCACCATCAACACCGCCGCCCCACACCTTTTCGCCATACTGGTCGCCCACAAAGTACAAGCCGTCCACCCAGGGGCATTTGTTGTCAGGCCTTTCTTTGCCGATTGGTCTCCAGTGCCCATAAGCCTCTGCCCCGGCTGTCCAGAAAGAGAAAAGGGTGTCTTTTTTCCAGGTCGGCCAATTTTCTGTGAGGAACTGCTCGGCCTCAGCGATGCAGGCATTAACCTTGCTCTTATCATGCATTTCTTCGCGCATAAGTGGGATGGAGAACAGCATGCTGTTAATCCCTGAAGGACAGACATTGGCCCACCATGAGAAGCTGGACATGACAAAGTCAAGCATTTCAAGGCCCTTCTTCTGCGGGCAGACGCCATTCAAGAATGTAAAACTCCTAGGGTCAATGCCCTTTTCTCGAAACCAGTCTCTTTTTTCAGAGTAATAGAAGCCTGTCAAAAGCCCAGGTATATAGTATTTCTCTTTGACTTCCTTCGCGAAATCAGCCGGGAAATTTTTCTCAGGGATGACCTTGAAAGCATGCTTGGGAGGGATATTGCATACAACTATGGGCGCATCAATCGTCTCGATTCCTTTCTCGGTCTTTATCTTGACTCCCTTTATCTTCTTGTTTTCGATGACGACTTCTTCAACGCCTGAATCAGTCCATATGTCGCCGCCATTTGACTTTATAGCCTTGCTCAACTGGACTGCGATGTCCAGGATGCCAATGCCGGCATCTATCGTAGCGACTGAGCCTGTCACCAGCGTCATCTGGATATCTTTTGCTATTGCTTGATATTTCAAGAAGTCGCGGACGTGCATATCGAATGGGTCAGCCATAGCGGTCTGTGAACCAGCCAGGTTCCTGATATAAATCCAGTTCTCTTCGCTGCAATTTCTTGCTTTGAGGAAATCACCGAGTGATTCCCTTGATCGCTCTATCTGTTCAAACGACATTGTTGCCATGTCCCGGAGCAATCTCCTGGCCTCTTTGCCGCCATCGCTCATCCACTGGTAGGGCTTACCGTGCTCCACCTGATACCATTTCGTGTGGTCCTTGTTATCTACTATGGCATATCCCTTGTTTGTTTTCATCCAGATGGGATACTCTAAGAATCTACAGAGGAAGCTGGTCCTGCTTTTATCGCCCCAGAACAGGCCATGCCCCCCATCGCAACTAGAATTATTAAACATGCCCTGCTTGATTAGTGTTTCGAAGTCAGGTTTTGCGTGCGTGATCCAAGTACCTGTGCTTCCCAGCGCTTTGGTAAAATCTTTGTATTCATATGGCTTATCAATAATCCAGATTTTGTTATCCTTGCCATAGAAACTTAGGATACGTCCACCAATAAATGATTCCTTCTCTAGTACTAAAACTCTCTTTTTCTCTTTAGCGGCTAAGATAGCTGCAGTTCCCAATCCACCAACACCAGACCCGACTACGATAGCATCGTAATTCTTTGAAGCCACGATATTATTTTCCTCCTTCCAGATTTACGTTTGTGGCATTGCTGGCTAACGCGGAATTGCATTATCACATATCAATGGATTCAGTGCAATTTGGGAATGTGACTATTGCGTTCGATATTGTATGGGAAAGATGTCAACTCTCGAATATTGCCGGGAACAGCAACTGACGAATCAAGATGGTCAGGCCATCCCTCAATCAAGATTCCTCCACCTTTTTGCGTTCGTAGCTACGGACTTCTCGCCGTAGTAGTTTTCCCACCTTGGACTTAGGCAAGGAATCACGGAACTCGATATATTCAGGGACCTTGTAGGGTGCGAGCTTGCCTCTACACCAGCTTATTAGCTCCTGAGCGCTGAGCCCTCTGACGTCTTCCTTGAGTACGGCGAATGCCTTTATTCTCTCTCCTACTCTGGCGTCTGGTACACCAACGGCGCAGGCAGCGATGACGGCTGGGTGTTCTTGCAGTACTCGCTCTATTTCTGCGGCGGCTATGCGGTAGCCTTTGTGCTTTATGAGGTCTGCCTCTCTATCCACGAAGAAGAGGTATCCCTTTTCATCAATCGAGATGATGTCTTTGGTTCTGTACCATATTTTGCCGTCAGCCTCTACAAAGCTTTCACGTGTGTCTTCGGGGCTATTCCAATAATGCTTGGGGCCGTGTTTGGAGCTGAGCAGGAGTTCACCGGGCTCGCCTTTAGGCACAGGCTCCAGGGTCCCGGGGATGACCAGCTTCGCCTCATTGCAGGGCAGTATTCTGCCGGCCGAGCCTTCTGGGGTCTGCTCATCAGCAAATGAGAGCGATACCGCACCTGCAGCCTCAGTAATACCGTAGGCTTGATATAGCGGCTTTCTGTATTTGTCAAACCATCGCTTATGCAGTTCCACCGGAACCACATCGCCCCCAGTGAGGCAATACTGGAGTGAAGTCAGGTTGTATTGGTCTGCCCTGTCGTGCTCCAGGACCATTCGATAAAAGGATGGGACTGCGAATAGGGAGGTTGCATCATACCTTTGAGTCCAGTCCATGAGGCCGTCCAAATTCACTCTTGGTGGCAGCAAGACTGTGTCACCACCGATGCACAGTGGGCATATCAGTCCTCCGCCGAGGCCTAGAATATGGAAGAGCGGGGCGCCTTGTAGGACGACATCGCCATCTGCTGGGATAACTGGTTCCTTTGCTTTCTTCACCCAGTAGATGTTCTCCAGAAGGGCGGCGTGTGATATTGGGACACCTTTAGGAAATCCGGTTGTTCCGCCGGTGTACATTATGGCGCAGGTTTCTTCTCTTTCCCCTGTGGTATCAGGTGGCGTGCACCTATGTCCGTCCTTCAATATTTGCCTAAAGGTGGAGACCTTGTCTGACAAGGGAATTCTGCCTCCTGGTATCTTGTCGAATGCTTTGCCGATAAACCTCTTCCAAGTTGGCAAAAGCTCAGCAACCCCGGTAACTATGGCGTGTTCAAGTTTTGTCTGGGGGAGCACCTGGAGGACGTAGCCTAGATTGGCGTCTGCGCAAACTATCAATCTGGCCTCGCAGTTGTTGCATATGAAGCTAACGTCTGGGGGAGTATAGATAGGCGTGATAGGAACTGCTACAGCCCCGATACGCTGAATGCCCAGGAACGCAATCATCCATTGTGGGGAGTTAGGGGCGTAGATGACAACCCTGTCTCCTTTCTTCACTCCCATATTGGATAGCGCTGCAGCGAAGGCATCAGAGTTCCGTTTCAGTAACAGGTAGGAATACCTGGTGCCTAAATAGATGACCGCTGCTTTATGCGGTGTTTTTTTGACGTTTTCTTCAAAAGCTGACCATACATTTTGTGAAGACATTAAACTAGACTCCGAAATAGGCTGCTTTCACCTCGGGATTCTGTGACAACTCCTGGCCAGTGCCAGAAAGGACGAGTATTCCGTTTTCTACAATATAGCCTCTGTCGATGATTGGCAGCAGGGGACGTGCGAATTGTTCAGATACCAGCATAGTGACGCCTTCATCGCGCGTTTTTTTTATTGCCTGAACCAATTCTACCTGCAGAAGCGGGCTTAGGCCTAGAAGTGGTTCGTCCAGCAATAATAGGCGTGGTTTAGCCATCAGCGCCATGCTTATAGAGAGCATCTGTTGCTCCCCGCCACTGAGCAATCCGGCCTTCCTCGATTTCAACTTTTCCAACGCCGGGAAAATCTTGAACACTCGGCTGATATCCTCTTGTGTACTTTCCTTGGTTGTGTAAGTGGCTACTTTCAGATTTTCCATCACGTTAAAGTCTCTGAATACCGGATGGCGTTCCTGGGTTAAGATGATTCCTCTTTTAACTCTGTCTGGAGCGCTGAGATGGAGTATGTCTTCGCCCTCGAACTTTATCTCGCCCATTACCTCGATTCTGACTCCGCCCTTACGCTCTTCAACTTCCTTAAGGCGGAAGATCAGACCTGACAGTGTGTACATCAAAGTGCTCTTGCCTGCAGAGTTGGAACCCAGGATTCCAATAATCTCCTCTCTGTTCACTTCGAAGCTCAGGTTGTTAAGGGCGAGAGAGTTTTCGTAGAACACCATCAGGTTTCTTACTTCAAGCATGGGTGTCACGACTACTCTACCTCCTGGCTGCTGCCCAGGTATGCTTCAACCGCCTCGCGCGAACTTATTACATCGGTTGGTTTGCCCTCTACTATCTTTGTGCCGAAGTTCAGCAGAAGCAGGCGGTCTGCAACTCTGACTAACTCCTTTACTCTGTGCTCTACCATAATGATGCTGATGCCTTTGGTGCGGAGTCTCTCGATGATGAACATGGTACTTGCGACCTCGGACATGCTCATCCCAGAGAAAAGCTCGTCAAGAAGCAAAAGGTCGGGTTGCATTGCCAGGGCACGTGCCAATTCCAGGCGTTTCACATAGCCGTGAGGAAGGACACCTGCTGGCTTATATGGTACTGACGAGTCGCGTTCAAAGCCTACTTCTTCCAAGTAATCAAGGGCGATGTCGTCTCTCTCACCGTATTGGGAGCCAGAAAACTTAAGGGAACGAGGGGAACATAGGGGGATGATAATGTTCTTGAAAGCTGGCAGGTTGTAGAATGGTCTAACCATTTGCAGAGTACGTGCCATGCCCAACTCGCAGATTTTATGTGGCTTGAGGGCTGTGATGTTCTCGCCGTGGTAATAGACCTTGCCGGAGTCCGGTTTCAGGAAACCTGTTATCAGGTTGAGGAGTGTTGTCTTGCCAGCCCCGTTCGGGCCGATGATGCCAAGGAATTCTCCTTCCTTCAACTCGAAGCTAACATTATCGACTGCTGTTACGCCGCCAAAATGCTTGCTCAACCCTGTTATTTTTAGGATTGGTTCCGTGCTCAATCTACCTTTACTCTCCTCTCGAATTGATGGTATCGACGCTCGAGATATGGGAAAATGCCTTCCCTAACCATCAGGGCAAAGAAAACCATGAGTAGGCTGTATAGGGCAATCCTAAGGGCACCCAAAGCCCGCAGCGATTCGGTGGCCAGCGTGAGCAGCGACGAACCTAACAATGCCCCGGCGAAGTTGCCACTGCCCCCTATAACTACGCTGGCTACAGGTAGTATCGAATATTCTAGGGAGAAGTTGGATAAGCCAGCATACATGAGGAAGTGTGTCATCAAGGTTCCAGCGAAGGCGGCAATGCCGCTAGCAATAAATAGCACCTGTATCTTGCGCCATGTCACGTCAATGCCAGAAGCTGTGACCGCTATGTCATCCTGCCCTATGGCTCTGGCTACCAATCCCCAGTCTGAGTTCATCAGTCTGCGCAGGCCAAAGAAGCACACAAGGAGTGCTCCAATTGCCAGATAGGCTATGGTCCAGTAATTCGGGAAGGAAGCAGCCCTTACGCCCTCAGTTCCGCCCATAAAGTTGGTTGCCTGTATTGCCCTGACTAGCAGTAGGGGGAAGGCGAGGGTGACCATGGCGAAGTATATGCCTCTTAGCTTGAGGGTTCCCAGCAATAGTGCTGTGCCCAGTATGGCTCCTCCGATAGCGCCAATAGGTATGGTGAGGATAATTGGCCATTCTAAATAGTGATTCAGGCTGGCAGCCACGTAACTACCTAAACCGAAAAACAAACCCTGGCCTAGCGAGAACATCCCGGCCATGCGCAAGAGGTCCCAACTCATAGCCATGATTCCCATGATAGCCAGGATCACCATTACTTTTGCCCAGTATTCGTTGCCGGCTAATTCTAATACCAGCGGCATTGCCAGCAGAATCACCACGGGCAGGATGCGTGGCAACAGCAGATAGGTCATTTCTCGCCACGAGGATAAGGCGAATATATCGCTAGACCGCGCATAGATGCCTCTATCGATTCTCTCGCGGCGGAATTGTCCAGTATCAGCTTTAGGCACTTTATACCCTTTCCTCGAGTTCCTTTTGCTTCCCAAAGATGCCGGATGGTTTAATCAACAGTACGAGCACAATGGCCAGGAAGGTGACTACCATCATCCATTTGGGTCCTAAGACTGTAGACGCGATGCTTTGAGTGTATCCCAGTACAAAAGCGCCAACTATTATACCCGTTGTGCTTCCAAGCCCCCCAAGTACGCCCACAGCAAGTGCGAAGATGAGTATTTCATAGGCGCCTTCTATGTTTAATAGGCCCAAAGGTATTATGGCTAGAGCAGCTACTACAGCAAGCAAGGAGCCGATACCCATGGCCAGCATGGCAATTCTGTCATTGTTTATGCCAAGGGAGAGGGCGGTAAGCTCATCCTGGGCCATAGCCCTGAGAGCTAGGCCAATCTTGGTATAGCGAGTAAGGAGCCAGAGCAGGAAGAATAGGATCGCGCCTATGCCGACTATTACCAGGCGTTGATACTCAATACCAATACCTCCAATCATGATACTGCCTGGCAAAAAAGAGGGTAAGTATTGATTATGTTTTACATAGCCAGACCAGCGCAAAACTTCGATGATTGTCACGCCGAGTCCCATGGTCACTATGACTTCTGAGAGCATTGCTCCTCTGATACGTTGTATGGCGGCTTTGTATATGAATGTACCCAGGAAGAATACAATGACCATCGAGATGACTGCGGATATCCAATATGGAAGCCCTGCGGAGTTAAGCAGGATGTAGGTGATGAAGCCGCCAAGGAGGTAGAATGCGCCGTAGGCGAAGTTGGCAATGCCACTTATGCCAAAGACGAAACTGAATCCTAGGGCGGCGAGGGCTAGCCCCATGCTATTTGTTAGCCCGAATAGGAGTACTCCCAGCATATGTCCTTTTCTTACATCTCTTACTGAGGACTGGATTAGGCGAGCTTAACTTCAGTGTTCACTGGTATCGGATGTAAGCTCACGTGTCTAGTCGCCAGATGCAGAACATCTATTGGTAGATAACCAAGGGCATGTATGACCTTGGGCCATACATGCCCACCTATTATATCGTGTTCTCAAGCACAACGGTATTACTTGATTCCTTGTATTGTGCCGTCTGCTATCGACTCAGGAAATACGGGTACTCTTTTCCCATCTTGCCACTGAAACGCAACGCCGACCAGGAAGTTTGTGGGATTGTCTCCGTAAGTGGCCTGGTGTCGGTCCGCTGGGAACTTGTACTGTCCCAACACGCCAGCATAACTGGTTGCCACAAGGGCGTCAGCTAATTTGTCGGGGTCTGTGCTGCCGCCTGTGCGATTGATGGCGTCAACTATTAGATAAACGGCGTCGTAGCTTTGTGAACAGCCAAGGGTAATCTGCGGCAACTCTTTGAATTTCTTCTTGTAGCTGTTTTGGAATTCAACAGTCTTTGGCATTTTGGGTACGGCCATGTTGCCTGCGCCTGAGATATAGTTAACCATGCCTTTGACTGCACCTTGAGTGGCCTCCCATGCGCCAGGTCCTCCCAGCGGGTCGCAGACTCCAACCATCATAGCTGGAATCCGCATTGCTTTGTACTGTTTGGCTAATGGCGCTGCTTCAGAAGAATAGATGTAGAAGCCCACCTGGGCGCCACTCTCTT
>VGOF01000003.1 GCA_016875975.1 Chloroflexota bacterium
TCGCGGGTCTAGTAATTATGGGTTATTTAGAGGTACCAGATAACAGCAGTAGCTGCTAGGGCAATGAGCCCAGCTATGCAGATAAACATGCCACTGAACATGGCCATGAGTTCCTTGTCATTCCTGGCGATAGCTAAGATTCTGGTCTTGCTGTTCATTGTTTTACCTCCATTTTGTCTCTTTCACCATATATAACGCAAATACTGGCTATTTGGTTTATATCCCTTGCGTGTTGTATATATTGTGCATCCTTGTTCTCTCGAAGTGAATCCGATATCAGTACGGTTTCGGGTAGTAGAATAGTCCTAGTCCTGATGGCCATCTTCATGGTTTTCATGCCTGGGTTGGCCTGCACGAAGCCCTGTCGGATGTCACAGTCAAATTGAATAGTAAAGCTAGCTTAAGCTATAATTCTGAGGATTACCAGGAGGCCTATTTGCTTAAAGACTATAGCTGTGGTGAGCTGCGAAAGGTGCATGTCGGCAAGCGGGTGACATTGGCCGGATGGGTTCATCGGCGTCGAGACCATGGTGGTTTGGTATTTATTGATTTACGGGATAGAGAGGGCATAGTCCAAGTAGTCTTCAACCCTGAAGTTGCAAAGAAGGCTCATGAACTGGGCTATACTCTCCGTAACGAATATGTTATCAAGGTTGTTGGTGAGGTGGCGTGCCGCCCTTCTGGTACTGAGAACACTGGCTTGTCCACAGGTGAAGTAGAGGTACTTTGCACTGACCTAAAGCTTCTTAACACGTCGCGGACGCCGCCTTTCTACATCAACGAGAATGTCGAAGTTGACGAAAACCTGTTCCTGAAGTATCGGTATCTGCATCTTAGGCGTCCTAACATGCGGGACAACATCATTCTCCGCCACAAGGTAGTGAAATTTATGCGTGATTTCCTGGATGCTAAAGGTTTTGTGGAAATCGAAACGCCGATTCTGATGAAAAGCACACCAGAGGGAGCCCGCGATTATCTGGTACCCAGCCGTATCTATCCTGGCAAATTTTACGCGCTCCCGCAGTCACCGCAACAGTTGAAACAGTTGCTGATGGTGGCCGGCTTTGAGAAATATTACCAGATAGCTCGCTGCTTTCGAGATGAGGACCTCCGCGCTGATCGCCAGCCCGAATTTACCCAGCTTGATTTAGAGATGAGCTTTGTTGAAGAGGAGGATATTCTGAATCTTCTTGAAGAGATGTTTACTGTTTTGGTGGAGACGATCAAGCCGGAGATGAAAGTGCTGAAACCATTTGTTCGGCTTTCTTATAATGAGAGCATGGAACGATACGGAACCGACAAGCCAGATATTCGATTAGGGTTGGAGTTGCGGGATTTGTCTGATATTGTCGCCTATTCTGATTTTGCTGTCTTCCGTACTTCCATTCAGAGTGGGGGTAAGGTTAGAGGGATTTGCTTGCCTGGCTGTGCTGGCTATTCGCACAAGCAGCTTGAAGAATTGACCGAGCTGGCGAAGGGTTATGGGGCCAAGGGATTGATAACGATGGCGTTGCCGTCTGAGAAGCACCTTGATATGGAGCAGTTGACTGCAAATAAGGTGAAATCGGTGGTGGCCAAGTATCTGACCGATGAGCAGGTCAGGGAGATATTGAGGCGGTTTGAGGCCAAATCTGATGACCTCATTTTGATAGTAGCAGGCGAATCCAAGATGGTGGATAAAGTATTGGATGAGCTGCGGAGAGAGATGGGGCGTCGGCTCAACATGAGCGACCCTAACTTGTTAGCCTTTGTTTTCATCCTCGGCTATCCATTGCTAGATTGGAACGATGAGACAAAACTATGGGAACCGATGCACCATCCCTTCACAGCACCATATGAGGATGATATTTCCCTTCTGGATACGGACCCTGGAAAGGCGCGAGCTCGCCATTACGATATTGTGTGCAATGGCTTTGAGTTATCAAGCGGAAGTATCAGGATTCATAACCGTTCACTGCAGGAGAAGATATTCCGCTTGCTTGGTTACAGCAGTGATGAGATTGCTGCACGGTTCGGCCACTTTCTGGAAGCTCTGGACTATGGTGCTCCGCCTCATGGTGGTATTGCCCCGGGCATCGACCGTTTTGTGATGCTGCTGGCAGGCGCCGCTAATATAAGAGAGGTGATCGCATTCCCGAAGAACCAGAATGCCGTCGATGTCATGAGCGATGCTCCATCGCCTGTTCCTCAGCAGCAGCTTGATGAACTAAGTCTGCGACTGAAAGAAGAAGCGTTAGCGGAAATCAAATTGAAGGCAAATTCTTAGGTAAGCTTATTAGTGAGTCGTGAAATGAAAGTATCGTCGGAGCCTATGGAAAATAGCCAGGTAGCACTAAAGGTGGAAATGGAGGGGTTCGAGGTTGAAAAATACATGGATAAGGCGTATCTCAGTATCGCTAGCAGAGTGACTGTTCCGGGCTTTCGCAAGGGAAAAGCCCCGAAATCTGTTGTAGAGCGCCGTGTGGGAAAAGAAACTATCTTGCAGGAGGCCCTGGAACAGATGATACCCAAGGCCTATGAAGATGCGTTGGGTATCCATGCCATCGAAGCTATCGATAGGCCTGAAATAGAGCTTCTTCAGACTGAACCCGTCATATTCAAGGCCATTGTGCCCATTAAGCCTACTGTCAAACTTGGCAACTATAAGAAGACCAAAATCAAGTCTAAGCTTGTGGAGGTGGATGATGAAGAAGTGGAGGCTACCATCGAACAACTTCGCCGCCAGCATGCAACGTTAGCACCGGTGGAACGTTCAGTCCAATTTGGAGATTTAGTGACCATAGATGTTGAGGGCAAGAGAGAAGGCGAGCCATTTCCTATTGGCAAAGGCGTTGTCTATGAAGTCAACAAGGACTCCCGTTTGCCCCTCCCAGGATTTGCTGAGAATCTTGTGAGTTTGAATAAAGACGAGGAAAAAAGTTTTGCGCTCTCCTATCCTGCTGGCTATGAAATCGCCGAGTTGGCGGGCAAAGAATATGAGTTTAAGGTTTCGGTGGCAGAGATAAAGGAAAAACAACTTCCTGAAGCCAATGACGAATTTGCTAAGGGCCTGGGGCTGGATGACTTAGCTTCGCTACGTGAGCAGATATTGAACGGGCTAAAGCAAGGGGCTGATGAAAGGGCATGGCTGGAGTTGGAACAAAAGGCGATAGATGCTTTAATAGAATCCAGTAAGCTCGAATATCCGCCAATTCTGGTAGCAAGAGCTATTGATAGATTGCTAAGCGAGGAGGCGGAGAATTTCCGAGATGGTTTCGAGGGGCTGGAGAGGTACCTGGCGAGCCTTAATAAGTCAATGGAGGTACATCGCGAGGAATTAAAGCCGGTTGCTGAAAAGCGAGTCATACGAACGCTGGTACTGGAGAAAGTTGCCGAGGAAGAAGCTATCGAGGTCGAGGAGGCTGAAGTGGATGCGGAGATAGATAAGATGTCACAAGGCTCAGGTGAGCAGGCTCAGAATGTGAAGAAAGTATTCAACTTGCCACAAGCCCGGGATTCCATTAAGCGATTTCTGAAGAGTAAAAAGGCTGTGAAGTATTTGGTTCAGATAGCCACAAACTCTGCTTGATTATTCTATCCTAGGGAGGAGTAGAAAGATGAGACACTTGCCGGAAAACATAATACCGATGGTGATTGAGAGTGGCGCAAGGGGTGAGCGTGCCTTCGACATCTATTCGCTGCTGTTGAAAGAGCGGATCATTTTCTTGGGTACTCCAATCAATGACCAGGTAGCCAATCTTATCATTGCCCAACTGCTTTACCTGGACCATGAAGACCCTGAGAAGGATATAAACCTCTATATTCATTGCCCAGGGGGAATTATCAGCGCTGGGCTTGCCATCTATGACACCATGCAACTGGTGAGACCTGACGTATCCACTATTTGTGTGGGGTTAGCGGCGAGTATGGGCACGTTGATTTTAGCAGCCGGAGCGAAGAGCAAACGCTACGCATTACCCAACTCCACGATTCACATGCACCAGGCTGTTGGGGGTGCCCAGGGTCAAGCTGCGGATATCGAGATTGCTGCTCGTGAGATTATGAGACTGCAGGACTTAATCCGAAATGTCTTAGTCAAACATACCGGGCAACCTTTGGACAAAATTATTCACGATACCGACCGTGACTTTTACCTCAATGCCGAACAAGCCGTGGAATATGGACTCATTGACGAAATCCTAGGGAAACAGCCAGCAAGGGAACAGAAGAAATAGATATCCGGAGTTGGCAATCGAACGGTTTGCGATATTCCTGAGGTAAGCCCTGTCAAGATTGGCAAGTCGGTTTAGGTTCCTGTTTGCTGGGTGGCGAACGGTGCCATTGTCATCTGTGCTCACTCATTATGTATCCGTGGCGGGCTAGTTCCTTACCATCTACATAGACTTTTCTACCGGCCACCGCTACGCGGCCTTGTGCTATCAAATCATGCACAGCGAACGGATATATTTCCCAGTCGCCCGCAACCTTGAGTTTATCTTGCAGGACTCTACATATGTGCTCCATTGTTTCGAATAACTCTGCCTCGGCTGTTGCCTTAAAATCTTCGAAGGTTTTTATGCCGCGCGTTTTGGCAAAGGTAGTTATTTTGTTTAATCCTTCCACTAGCCCCGCCCCTGATTGGCGGAGTACATCGGACATATAGAGGGCTTTCGATTGTACCAACACAGGTCCGGTGTCTTCCCCCTTGTCAACTAGAAATAGAGTGGACCTTACGGCTTCATCACCAGCTAATATGGCTTTAGCCGATGGTACCCAGTGTAAGCCATCGTAGCCTTTGGTTGTATCTCCCGGATGAACATTAAGTATCCTTGGATAGTATTTGTCGACCATCCAATCAGTTAACCATTGGTCATAACCAGTAAGACATATAAGATCAGGCTCTCTGCTGGCCTCTATTCTTATTAACCTGCATACCTCTCTTTCAAAGTCTATTCTTGCCGGATGATTTCTAGGGACATGTGCTGAACCAAATTTTTTCCTAGCGTCTTCGAGAAAAGGTATGTGGCTGAGTTCAATTATGGGATGTTTATTTTCCTTGGCGATTGCTACTCCAGCGCAGCCGGGTCTATTTGTAAATACAATGTAATTGTGGCTACGGTCCCTTGCAACTGTCTCTCTGTAGTTAGTACCGGAGCCAGAAATGAAACATACGATTGACATGCTTTTTCCAGACTTCTTAGGGTCGTAGATTAATCGCCTCATGAATTCGACCTTTCCGCGATTTTAGTATAAACGTGAGCCAAAATTTACAGACACACAGTCTGCTTCACGTGGCTTGATGTTCGCACCATTCTCGGGCGTTTTGGAAAAGTTTCAACCAGGGGGAAGCCCACAGAATATAATCCCCGACATAGAATTTCCACTTGTTGGACTTCCATTCCTCGGGTACCCATGGCCATTGCCAGAGTAGAAATGACCTTTCTGGATGTGGCATCATCGCTAGATGTCTGCCATCTGGTGAGCAGAATGCCGTTATGCCCAAAGGTGAGCCGTTGGGATTAAATCGGTATTCTTCTGTTGGCTTTCCTTTGTCGTCAACGTAAGCGATAGGCGTGAGACTTTGCTGTCTTGCGTCGTGTAGCACTTTCTCATTTGGACAATATAGACGACCGCCGCCATGGGCTGACCATATGCCCAAGATTGAACCGCCCATGCCTTTCAACATTATTGAGGGGCTTTCGGAAATTTTGACCACTCCCCAGTGAGACTCGAATCTTTGTGAATGATTTTGAATGAATCTCGGCTGCTTCTTTTCGTTGATCCCCTGCCAGGGCACTATGCCCAGAAATGCCATCAACTGGCAACCATTGCAAACACCAAGCGAGAAGGTGTTCTGGCGATTAAAGAAATCATCAAATGTTTTCCGGAGCTTTGAGTTGAATCTAATGATACCTGCCCAACCCTTGGCTGGGTCTAAAACATCGGCATATGAAAATCCGCCAACAAAGGCAATCCCTCGAAATTGATTTAGGGAGATTCTCTCTTCGAGTAAATCGGTCATGGTAATATCCCATGGTTCGAATCCGGACCAAAAGAATGCTGATGTCATTTCACGATCACCGTTACTGCCTTCTTCACGTATGATAGCAACCTTGGGTTTATCTGCCTGGGACAGCAATTGGAGAGGTGTTGTTTCGGGCTGAAAAGTTAGTTGATATCTAATACCAAGTTGCTGATGATGTTTCGCTTGTTCGACAGCAACTACAGGATTCATTTGCTCTGCTTCCAGTCTGTCACTTGTAGCTTCCCACCACGATATGAGCGTTGGAATGCCAACGTCGAGTTCAATTTTGTTACGGTGACTAATGACTACCCGTTTTTCCTTTGCAGTATGTCCTAGAACAAGGAACGAAACGCCGTATTCTTCCAGGATACCGCGAATTGTGCTTTCATTGGATGGCAGGTATTCCAAAACCAGGCCTAATTCCTCGGAAAAGAGCTGCGGGATTGTTTCTTCTTCATCAAGCAATTGAATTGACATCCCGCAGTTGCCGGATATAGCCATTTCCGTCAAAGTGGTTATTAAACCACCATCGCTTCTATCATGACAGGCAAGAACGGAGCCTTCGTCTATCATTCTTTGGACTGCTGTAAATGCATTTATGAGAAGTGCAGGATTATCCACATCGGGTGACTCATCTCCGATCTGGCCAAGAGCCTGAGCTAAGGCCGAACCTCCAAGGCGATTTTTACCTCCTGACAGGTTAATTAAAGATAGCTTGCTTTGCCCAGGCCTTTTAATGTCAGGCGTTGCTTTCTTAGAGATGTCAGGCATTGTTGCATAACCGGAGATCACTACTTCTCCTGGTGCCTTTACACTCTCGGTCCCAAACATGGCAGCCATCGAGATACTATCCTTGCCTCCATCGGCGGCGATACCAAGTTTTGTCATTAGTTCTCCGATTGCTGCTGCTGCATTGTAAATTGCCGCCCCTTCACCAGGGAGTTTAGCTGCCCACATCCAGTTGACCGAACATTTGATGTGGCTCAGATCGCTAATCTTAGCTGAAACCATATTAGTCAGCATTTCGCCGATTGCCATTCTGGCGCCGGCCCTTTCATCAACAAGCATTTTGATTGGTTGTTCACCGATGGCAAGTGCTGCACCGGTCAGCCCAAAGTGACTCTGTGCAACTATGGCTACATCGGAGACTGGGAGTTGGAGGGGGCCACAGCATTGTTGCTGGGCAATTAAGCCAGTCACGCTCCTGTCTACTTTGCGCACTAAAAACCCCTTTGAGCCGACAGAGGGCAATCGCAAGATGAGCCTCAGCGCCTCGCTAATAGTCAACTCCCTGGGGATATGTAGTGGTTCTAGTGTTTTGTGACTCTGCTGGGAAACAAATGGTTTTTGAGGCATCTCACCCAGGATTTTGCCTAGAGGCAGGTCTACCGGTTTAGAGCGGTCAGACTCGTCATAAACTACTATTTGCCCATCCCCTGTTATTTCTCCTAAAACTTCACAGTTAATTTTTTCCCTTTGGCAGATTGCCAATAGCTCATCGATTCTGTCTGGATAAACCAAAAAAGCACAGCGCTCTTGATATTCGGCGCACCATATCTCGACAACGGCCATGGATGGGTCACCGAGCTTGATATTTCTGATTTTGATAACACCGCCGGTCGGATTTATTATTTCTGATAAAACATTGGCAGGTCCTCCAGCACCCTGGTCGTGGGCAGTCAGAAGCGGATTATCATTACCCATTTCAACGCAGGTTCTGATTACCCTATTGAGCTTATTCTCCATCTCAGCATTTCCACGTTGGACTGCATTAAAATCCAGTTCAGCAATATTTTCACCTTGTATCATGCTTGAAGCCGAACCACCACCCATACCAATTCGATAAGCCGGCCCACCAATTTGAATAATGAGCATTCCCTTCTTCGGTTCTTCTTTTTTGATGTGAAGTTCATCGATTTGCCCCACACCACCTGTAAACATTATCGGTTTAATCCAGCCACGGCGCTCGCCATTTGGTAATACCTGCTCGAAGGTTCTGACAAAGCCTTGAATTATTGGTTCGCCGAATTTATTACCATAATCTGAAGCGCCGTTACTAGCCTGTACCAGGATCTCTAATGGTGGAGCTAGCTCGAAAGGATAAGTAAGCCCAACAGGTTCACCGGGAATAGTGTAGTCCGGCATGTGCAGAGCTGCAGTGCAATAGCCGGCAGTTCCGGCAATTACCAAAGCACCTCTCCCAGTGGCATGGACATCACGAATCCTACCACCCGTTCCAGTCGTTGCTCCCTGGAATGGTTGGACACCACTAGGATAGTTATGTGTTTCGGCAGTAAAGACAATGTGATAGGTACATGGTTTAGGAACAAATGGTGAGCATATTCCTGGGTGCTGGGGCATTATAGTCCAGATTTTACAACCCCGGATTGCGCTAGAGTTATCACTGAAAGCTATGACACTGTTTGCAGGATTGGCAAGCAGCGGCGATTTAATAATCTGAAGTATAGTACCGGGGACTTCGTGGCCATCAATTATCAATTTACCCTTAAAGAACCAGTGCCGTGCATGCTCACTGTTGTTATTACCGAGCATGAATAGTTCTACATTGGTAGGGTCTCTACGCAAGATTCTTGCAAAAAGTTTTGTATAATATTCTATGTCCCATTCATCCATGCCAAGTCCATTCTCACGGTTGAACTTTCTAAGCTTATTGATTCCACCGGTGGATAGTGGAACAATGTAGACTTTTTCTGGCAATGTTCGCGTTGCAAATGATTTTATGGGTTCAGGATAGGGGCACTCGGTCATTCGGTCATGATTTTGGGCAATGAAACTAGCCCTATCGATTCCCCCTGATAATAGATGCCGTCTCGAACATTCCACACGGTTGACCTTCTTAAGTCCGCAGGCATGGCAAATAGCTACAGCATTAGTTGAGTATGCTGTCTCGAAGTTCAGGCGGGGACCGATTTCAACTACATCTTTGTCTGAGTTGAAAAAAGACTTCTCTGCAAAGTTTTCTATCTCAAACGTTTCAGCAAGCAGCCATTGCAGTATCTTTAATTCCTTGGAGGTGAGTGATGCCGAGGTTTCAACATTGAAACAATATTCAAAATTCGCACTCATTTTCCGATACAAATGTCTAACTGTCTGCATAATCTGGCCTACCTACAAAATGCCCCAAAGGCATCCCACCCTACCCGTAGAAAACCAACCGCAATTAAGCAAAATGCCTGCTCCCTTAGCGGGTGTTTTTCGTTAGCCTGGCCCACGTGCTGGCAAAGTGGACTAAAGGGCTTGATTTGCGCCCCACAATTCTCCCCTCGGTCAGGGAAGATAAAAACGTCTCTTTGTCATTGAAGTCAGGCATTTCGACATAGGCCTTACCGATTTCCGAGGCTATGTGAGCGTCGCTGCCTGCACTGGCTGGCTTGCCAAATTCTTCTGCCAGCTTCTTGGCCTTGGCCGAGTTATGAGGAGAAAGACTTCGTGAGTTGAAGACCTCTATGATATCCACCTGTGGCATGATAGCTACAAAAGCTTCGTTGCGGAAGGCCGATAATCTAAAATTATCATAGGGGTGCGGGATACACACCAGCCCTTGCTGAGCCTTTATCCGTGTGATGGTTTCTTCGATGGTCAGCTTGCTGGGTATCTCCTCCGTCAGAAACATGCCTATGACCTCGCCGCAGGTTGTCAAAATTTCTTCAGCCACGATGACTCGAAAGGGCGCTATCTCCTTGAGGCGTACAGCCCCTGCCATAGTATTATGGTCAGCTATAGCCAAACAGTTAATTCCGATTCTGAGACAATGCTCGACTATTTGCTCCAGAGATGCTGTTGCGTCCATGGAATATCCAGTGTGGACATGCAAGTCGGCTTTTACCACCGAATCAGCTCTTCCTCTCTAGATATTGACCCGTACGCGTGTCTACCTTAATGGTATCGCCGGTATTTATGAAAAATGGGACTTGAATGGTTATGCCTGTTTCTAGTTTAGCAGGTTTGCTGCCAGCACTGGCTGTATCGCCTTTAAACCCAGGGCCTGTTTCAGCCACTTTCAACTCCACGGAAACAGGTAATTCTATGCCTATTGTTTGTCCTTTGAAAGTCAATAATTGGAGATTCGCACCGTCTTTTAGGTAGTTAAGAGCATCGCCAAGCAATGCCTTGTCAACAGCAGTTTGTTCGAACGTTTCATTGTCCATGAAATGGTATAGGCTACCATCGTGATACAAATATTGTACTTGGCGACGGTCTAGAAAAGCCTTGGCGAACTTCTGGCTGGCTTGGAAAACGCGCTCAGTTGTGTGGCCAGCTCGGACGTCACGGAGCTTTAATCTGACTTGAGCCGAGCCTCTAGCCATCTTTATGTGCTGGTAATCGAGGACCTGGTATGGCTGTCCGTCTAACTCTATGGTAATGCCTTTTCTTAACTCGCCCGCATCAATCACGAGATGGTCACCCCCTTGTTAGATATTTGGTGTCTTATCAGCCTGCGTAAGGCTCCTAATTTTACCATTCTCAACTACTACGGTGTCTTCAATTCTTACACCCCCCCAGCCAGGGATATAAACTCCGGGTTCTACGCTAAAGACCATTGCTTCAGCCAGCACGTCCGTAGAACCATGGCCAAGTCGTGGTGATTCATGTGTCTCCAAACCTATGCCATGACCCAGGCCATGGCCAAAAGCCTCACCGTAGTTTGCTTGTTCAATAATACTCCGGCCTAGTTTGTCAGCTTGCTCACCACTTATGCCAGCCGTAATCGTTGCCAGGGCAGTGAGTTGTGCCCCCAGGACAATATTATAAATCTTGGAGAAAGTCTTGTCTTCGTCACCTATACATAGAGTTCGACTCAGGTCGCTACAATAACCTTCAACCCTGGCTCCTATATCCAAGAGGATGGGTTCACCCTTGGCGACAATGCGTTTGGTAGGCCTAGCATGTGGCATGGCTGAGTTCGGCCCCGAAGCTACAATGAAGTCAAAGGGAATAGCCTCACTACCTTTTTCGCGTACAAATTCCTCCAGCTCCCAGGCGATTTCTCTCTCGCTCATGCCAGGTTGAACTATTGTTCGTGCATAGTTCACCGCAGCATCTGCAAGTGCTGCGGCTTCGATAATTGATTTTATCTCTGCTGGTTCCTTTGTAGTTCTGAGGGATTCCACAATGCCGGCAGTCGGAATAAGCTGCAGTTGGTGTTGGCCTTGGCTCATCGCGTTGCAAAGCTGTTGATAAGTGGCAACGGTGATATGATTGGCTTCAAACCCCAGTTTTTTTATGCCGAAATCTGCTACTAAGCTGGGAAGCCAATGTGGAAGGTCACCTTTGATGTGGAGAACTTCGAAATCCGGCGACTCGGTGCTGACCTGCTCTACATAGCGAAAGTCAACGGCTATAGCCGATACTGTCGCCGAAATCAGTAGCCATCCTGTGGAGCCTGTGAACCCTGACAGATAGCGTCTGTTCTGTGACTGAGATACCAAAAGAGCGTCTAGTCCTTGAACTGCCAGATGCTGACGCAACTTTTGGAGTCGATTCACTCCCAGTTATCTCCCTTGAGTTCGCTGATGAGTACTTGCAGTGCTGCGAGGTAGCCTCGCCATCCCAACCCTGCGATCTGCCCTTTGGCAACTGGGGCAATTACCGACTTGGCTCGCCAATCTTCGCGGGCGTAGATGTTAGATAGATGAACCTCGATGACTGGCACCCCTATTTCTGACAATGCATCGCGCAGTGCCAGACCATAATGGCTCAATGCCCCTGGGTTAATGATTAAGCCGTCCATTCTAGCGATGCTTGACTGTATGAAATTGATTAGTTCCCCTTCGCTATTCGATTGGAAGGTAATCACATCTGCCCCCAATCGCTTGCCAAGGTTTTTCATCGTAGTTTCGATTTCCGGGAGTGTTTTGCTCCCGTAAATGACTTTGTTTCGGTTTCCAAGCATATTGAGATTCGGTCCGTTTATGACTAATATTCTCATGCTACTGCCTCCACTTTTTCCACCTCATCGATTTTCACCTTATGTTTGCAGGCCATACACACTGCCCATCCTTCTCGTGACTCCACAAGGAGTTTACCGCATTGAGGGCAAGGTTGGGGAATCGGCTTGCGGCTGCTTGTAAAATCGCAGTTGGGGTAACGGTCGCAGCCGTAGAAGCGACGCTTCTTCTTGTCTATTCTCTCTACTAACTCGCCCTCATAGCACTGGGGACAGCGGACGCCGATTCTGGCTATCAAAGGCATTGTTTTCTTGCAATCGGGATAGCCGCTGCAGGCAAGAAACTTGCCGAATCTGCCTACCTTGATAACCATAGGCCTGTTGCAGAGAGGACAAAACTTGTCACTTAGCTTTGTTAAATCCCTTTTTGCTATCGATTGCGAAGCACTTTGCAATGTTGCATCAAACGGTGTGTAGAAATCTCTTAACACCGTTATCCAGTTTTTGTCACCTTGCGCAATCTCATCAAGCTCCTTCTCCATTTCGGCTGTAAAGTGCAGGTCAACAATTTGTGGGAAGTGCTCGGTTAGGAGGTCATTCACAATCATGCCGATTTCTTCTGGAATGAATCTGCCTTTTTCCTTGTGTACATAACCTCTTTCCTGGATGGTGGATATTATGGTGGCGTAGGTACTCGGGCGGCCAATGCCTTTTTGCTCCAGCGCCTTGATCAGTGTGGCTTCGGTATAACGTGGCGGAGGTTGTGTGAAATGCTGTTCGCTGAAAAGATTCAGTAGTTCTAAATCATCTCCAGGTGCGAGCATAGGGATGGGTGTGACAGGGAATTGTCCGTCCTCATTCTCGTCTTTTCCTTCTATATAGAGAACCATAAAACCAGGGAATTTACAGATTGCGCTGGTGGCTTTGAACAGATAGATTGTTTGGGATTGAGGTTGTGTCGCATGAACATCTACGTTTATGGTATCAAACACGGCTGGTGCCATTTGACTAGCAACCATACGCTTCCAGATAAGCTCATAAAGCTTCAGTTGCTCAGGGGTTAAATATGATTTTATCTGGTCTGGCTCGCGATGTATGTTGGTTGGCCTGATAGCCTCGTGGGCCTCTTGCGCAAATCGTCCTTTTTTGCGGAAAACGCGGGCATGTGGTGGGAGATACTCCTTGCCATACTTGCTACTGATAAATTGCCGTGTTTCGGCAATGGCACTGCTTGCTACATGCGTAGAATCGGTGCGCATGTAGGTTATGAGGCCAACGGGGCCCTCCGCACCGATAGAAATTCCCTCGTAGAGCTGCTGTGCGATCATCATAGTGCGCTTGGGGCTAAAACGCAGTTTCCGTGCGGCCTCTTGCTGAAGCGTGCTGGTTATGAAGGGTGGAGATGGTTGGCGAGGAACGTCACTACGCATAACTGAATTGACGCTGTAGATGCATCTGCGTAATTCATCCTCGAGGGCCCTGGCTTCCTTTTCACTGGCTATCTGTAGTTTGCTGCCGTTTGCCAAGCCAGCCAGTGTGGCACGAAATTTTTCCTGCTTGGCTGACGACTTCTTGGTTAGCTCGGCCTCGATAGTCCAATATTCAAGTACAACAAAGTTGCTGATCTCTCGCTCCCTATCAACTACCAAACGGACGGCTGCTGACTGGACTCGTCCAGCAGAAAGACCTCTCTGTACCTTACGCCATAACAAGGGGCTTAACTTGTACCCAACTAACCTATCAAGGAGTCGACGCGCTTGCTGAGCGTCAACAAGACGTATATCGATAGTGCGGGGATTGTGGAAAGCCTCGGTTACAGCTTCTTTGGTTATTTCGTGAAAAGCCAATCGGTGTACTGTGGCTTTGCCCTTGTCAAGTCTGGTTGCTTCGATTAAGTGCCAGGCAATGGCTTCGCCTTCGCGGTCAGGGTCAGTAGCCAGATAAACAGCTTTAGCATTGGAAGCCAATTTTTTGAGTTCGCTCACAGTCTTGCGCCTGCCCGGTATGACCACATATGTCGGGGTGAAGTTATTTTCTATGCTTATACCAAGGCTTTTTTGTGGTAAGTCGCGTACATGACCTAGCGAAGCCTTAACGCTGTATCCAGCGCCAAGGATTCTGCTTATGGTTCTCGCCTTGGCAGGCGATTCTACTATAACCAATTCTCTTGTCATCTTTGGCCCAATAGACTTGGTATTCTACCTTGTTTCGCGGGCTAGCACATAATTTAATGCGCCAACTTGTTTTACCATTCCCTTCAATTCCATTAAAGACAACGCGCTACTAACCAGTGCTGCGGTCAAGCCGCTGTTGCGGCATACCTCGTCAATATGTACTGGCTCAGTTCCTAATTGTTTCAAAAGCAATGACTCGGTCTGATTGCTGGGGAGAATCTCTTTCATTTCTAGCTGTTGGGCGGCGATGTTAAGGTTGAGTTCCTCCAGGATATCGACATGGCTGCGTACCAGTTTTGCCCCCTCTTGAATAAGGCGATTTGTTCCCTTGCTTGCTGGAGATAGTATGCTACCTGGCACTGCAAAAACATCACGGTTTTGCTCTAGCGCCTGGCTGGCTGTAATCATGGCACCGCTGCTTTCTCCTGCTTCGACCACTAAAATTCCCTGGCTCATCCCGCTCATGATGCGGTTTCGCCTGGGAAAGTTATCGGCTTTGGGTTTAACGCCGAGCGGATATTCGCTCACTAATGCCCCGTGCTCCATAATTTCACGGGCCAGCTTGGCATTCTCAGCAGGATAGACTATGTCTAACCCGCAACCGAAAACAGCAACAGTCTTGCCGTTAGCTTCCAGCGTAGCTCGGTGAGCAATCGAGTCTATTCCTTTTGCCAAGCCACTGACGATGGTGATGCCACTACGTGCTAAGTCACTGACAATCTCCTCAGTCACCTGCCGACCATAGGCTGTAGGACGGCGTGTGCCCACAACTGCTAGACTGCATTCATCTTCCAGCGGGAGATTTCCCCTGGCGTAAAGCACTGATGGATAGTCGTAAATTTCTTTCAGTCGCTGAGGATAATCGGCTGACTCGCAGGTAATTGCCTTCACCTTGTAGCGCTTCAAATTGTCAATTTCAGCATCAGGCGATATCCTTGCCCTTAAGCTTGTGATGTTTTCTACAGACCTTGAGTCCAATCCAGCCCTTTTCAGTTCACTGGGTGGTGCCTTCCATGCGTTTTCCAATGTCCCAAAATACGCGAGCAGTTGTGACGTTTTAATTCTACCAATACCTGGGATTCTGGAAAGGCCAACCCAATACTTCAAATCATCTGATTTTTCCATCGTAGTCGAATCATTGTAACATAGCACCAATGGGTCAACAAATAGGGGCAGGGCTGGTCATGGATGGCAAAACGGCTGAATCCTCATGCAGAATGCTAGGCTAGGCGTTGCGGCTGTTTCTTGTGCCATGCTGGTTCTTGGGGGGTTTTGAGACCAAGAAGCCTCTGTGGTTTATACTTGGATATTAGTATGGCGACAGGTGTGCGTATAGGAAAACAATGGCGGAGAGGGTGGGATTCGAACCCACGGTCGCCAAAGGCGACACGCGCTCTCCAGGCGCGCCTGATAGACCACTCCAGCACCTCTCCGATTAGCTGGCGGAGAGGGTGGGATTCGAACCCACGAGGCTTATCGCCTACCGCTTTTCGAGAGCGGCACCATCAACCACTCGGACACCTCTCCGGCAGTGGTAAATTATAGCATTCCAAATTTAGTGATTAAAGCTGACGCTTGTATGATGGTAGTTGTGGACGTGTAATAAATACACAGTGGCCACAGCCTTGGGGATGATACTTACTGTGTTTGTTAATGCGGTGGTCAGGCAAGTTTGCCGGACGGCCGTCTCTAGTTATAGTCACTTGTCACCCTTCACTTCCCTGCGATTTTTGCCTTTACCTTCTCGAATTCTTCTTCGGTGAGGGTGTACTTGCTGAACGGCAAGAAGCTCAGCAGTATCATGGCTGCCGGGAACAGGCAGAAAATGGCACGTACCCCGATATTAAGGCTGTCCGGCTGAACACCCTCCTTCACGAATCCTGATAGGGCCAGGGCATAGCCCACGATTGCCGGTGACATAGCATAGGCGATTTTTTGTCCTGCTGACCACATGCCGGAAAACACTCCTTCGCGTCTCAGCCCGGACTGCATCTGGTCATATTCAATCGTGTCAGGGAGCATGGAGAACGGGAAAAGCTGAAAGCTGGAAAAGCCGATACCTGCTAAGAATACCTGGACATAGAACAGCCACAGCAGAGATGGGCTGGTGAGGAACAGCGAAGCCATGAACACGGCGAATATAGCCAGCCCGAGATAATACGATTTTATCTTGCCCAATCTTTTCCCTACCTGTAGCCATATCGGGATGAAGATTATGCCTGTGACCAGGAAGATGGGGAAGGCGGTATTCATTGCGGTCTCTGGCAATGCCATGGCGTATTTCACGTAGTAGACGAACCCAGCCATCATAACGCCTATAGCTAATGCCTGCAGGAAATAGCTGGTCATCAGCATGACAAATGGGTAGTTTTTAGCCGCGATGGCGATTTGCTGTTTTATGGGCGGCATCTCTTTCTTTGGTGGTAGGCTGGGTGCCTTCCTAGTGCCGAAAAAGCAGATGAGACAGAAGATTACGATACCCACGCCAAAGATGAGGCCCATCAATTGAAATCCGGCAGCACCATCGCCACCGGCCTTTACAATGGGCATAGCCAGCGCCCCTGCCAGCAAAGCCCCTACTGAGGCAAAGAACATGCGGAACGATGTGATGGACATCCGCTCGTTGTAGTCGTCGGACATCTCTGGAACCATGCTGGCATAGGGAACGTTTACTACGGTAAAGGCGGTGCAACCCAGAGCGTAGAGGAGTGATACCTGGAGCGCCCTGGCGAACTCAGTGGCATAGCCGGGAGCAACGAAAATCAAGAGGAAAGCGATGCCGAAGGGGATGGAGCCATAGAGCAGGTAGACGCGCCTCCTGCCGAATCGGGAGCGGGTGGCATCCGAAATGGCGCCCATCATGGGGTCGGAAATGACGTCCCAGAGCTTTGGCCATAACAGCATGGTTCCTGCCAGCGCCGGATTGATGCCGAGGACATTGGTCATAAAGAACAAGAGGTACATGCCTGTGGCGACGATGAAGAAGTTATTGGCGATATCGCCGATGCCATAGCTCAGCTTTATGCCGAATGGGAGCTTCCGAGTCTTCTTTTGCTTGGTGTCTTCTTCCCTTTTCGATACTGTTTTCAATTTTCCCTCCTCTTAGCCTTCTTTTTTGTCATTATGTGCTTGTTTCTTTGGCCTTTTGTTTTAATTCATAAAGCTTGGTGATTGCTTCAAGGGGCGACATTGAGTCGATGTCGAGTTGCCCAATCTCCTCTGCCAGGGGTGATTTGCCTGCGAACAGCGGTAGCTGTGGTGGAGTCTCCCTTTTCGTTCTCACCACCTTGCCTTGTTTCTGGCCATGCTGACCGTTTTCCAGCTTGGCCAGTATTTCCTGTGCCCGGTGTACCACAGACATGGGAAGTCCTGCCAGTTGGGCTACATGTATGCCATAGCTCCGGTCTGCGCCTCCCGGGACGACTTTGCGCAGGAAGATAACTTTGCCTTCATCCTCGCTTACAGCTACATTGAAATTCTTTACTCGCGGCAGAAAGCTGGCCATCTCCACCAGCTCATGGTAGTGGGTTGCGAAAAGTGTTTTCGACTTCAACCTGGGATGATTATGAATGAACTCGACCACCGCCCATGCGATAGATAGCCCATCGTAGGTGCTTGTCCCTCGGCCTACCTCGTCCAGGATAATCAGCGACTTTGGTGATGCGTTGTTTAATATGTTAGCCGCCTCTACCATTTCCACCATGAAGGTTGACTGCCCGGCAGCCAAATCCTCCTGTGCTCCGATGCGGGTGAAAATGCGGTCTACTATGCCGATGCTAGCTGAGTCGGCTGGGACAAAGCTGCCTGTCTGTGCCATGAGTACAATCAATGCAACTTGCTTAAGGTAGGTGGATTTTCCAGACATGTTAGGGCCGGTGAGTATGATGACTTGGGTATCCCCGTTGTCCAAATAGGTGTCGTTAGGCACGAAACCGTCGCTGCCCAGGCTTCTTTCGACTACGGGGTGGCGACCGCCGCGGATATCTATCACATCGCTGTTGCTTAACTTTGGCCTTACATAGTGATTTCGGGCTGCAGCTTTTGCCAGGCTGCAGAACACGTCTAGCTTTGCTAAGGCCTGGGCTGAGGCCAGTATTCGCTCGCCATCGCCGGATATTTGCTGGCAGACTTGGCGAAAGATAGCCAATTCAAGCTCTATCATCCTGGCTTCAGCGTTGAGGATTGTTGATTCGAATTCTTTCAGTTCCGGGGTGAAGAAACGCTCCGCTCCGGCTAGCGTCTGTTTTCGGATATAATTCCCGGGGACAAGGTTGAGGTTGGATTTAGAGACCTCGATGTAATAGCCGAAGACCCTGTTGTAGCTAACCTTCAGCGATTTGATTCCTGTGTGCTCTCGTTCCTGCCTTTCCAGATTTGCCAGATAGCTTTTGGCTTCTGTGGCGGTACGCCTGACGTTATCCAATTCTTGTGAGAAGCCGGTTTTTATAACTCCGCCGTGTTCTAACGTGGCAGGAGGCTCGTCTGCAACGGCGCGTTTGACTAAATCTACTACCTCCGGGCAAGGTTTCAGCTCCGAATGAAGCCAGCCAGGGGCATTGACAGAAGCCGTCAGTTCGGATTTTATCTCTGCCAGCTTCTCCAGGCTGGAGCGAAGCGCCATCATGTCTCTGGGAGTGGCAATGCCGCTTCTAACACGGTTTATCAGTCGTTCCATGTCAGCTATGTCGTTGAGGATGGACATGACCCTGCGCCTGACTTGAGTGTTTTGATAGAACCACTCTACTGTATCTTGTCTGGTTTGCAGTCGTTCTATGTCGAGAAGTGGCTGCCCCAACCATCTCTTGAGCAATCGTGAACCCATCGGCGTGTTGGTCAGGTCAGTGACGGATAGCAGACCACCGGATGGGTCACCCCAGCGGGCGCTGGCAAAAAGCTCCAGGTTCCGTCTGGTCTGGAGGTCGAGAACCATGAATGACTGTGTCGAATATGTAGAAAGCTGTGTTAATTGTCCCAGGACCGCCCTCTGATTTTCCTGGAGATAGTGGATGATGGAGCCAGCGGCACTGATGGCGAGTGGCAGGCGGGTACAGCCATATCCCTCTACTGAGGCCACTGAGAAATGGTCTAGCAAGGTTTGCTGTGCAACCTCAGGGTCGAACCAGTAATCTTCGAGCCGGGTGACTGAGGCTGGTAGGGATAATCCTTCTGTCTCAAGTGTCTGGGGCAAGAGAAGCTCGGCTGGATGAAGCCGTGCCAGCTCGTCGAGAGCTTGGTTTGCGGGCAACTGGGTAGTGGCAAATTCACCAGTGGTGATGTCCACATAGGAAATTCCTGCTTCGTTGCCCCTGACTATCAGGCTAACCAGGTAGTTGTTATGCTTGTCGGTTAGCAAGGATGGTTCGACTACGGTTCCAGGCGTAACTACGCGGATGACCTCTCGTTCTACCAGCCCCTTGCCCGGCGGCGTCATCTGTTCGCAGATGGCTACTTTGTAACCTTTGTTGATGAGCCTGCCCAGGTAGCTGTTCAATGCGTGGTAGGGGATGCCTGCCATGGGAACCCGATGTCCCTTACCCATTTCCCTGGAGGTGAGGGTAATTTCCAGCTCCCGGGCAGTTATGCGGGCGTCTTCGTCGAAGGTTTCGTAAAAATCCCCAAGTCGGAAGAAGACTATAGTGTCAGGATGGCGCTGCTTAATCTCAAGGTATTGTCGCCTGAGTGGGGTTACCGACATATCTTCACCAGCCCTTATTCTACTACTTCCACAACCGATGGCAAAGACAGGCTCATTTAGATAAAGCGATGGGACAGGCTAGACCTACAGATGCCTGCTAGTCAAGAGAATCGTCAACGGTAGACCATATACACGTGAACGTTTCGTCATATTGTCCACCTATCTGGGCTCAAATTGTGCTATAATCGCCGTGTGAAAGCTTTAACAATCTTGACCCTGATATTGCTTGCAGCAATATCTATTTATGGGTTAGCTCTCTGGGGAGGGCAACCTTTTGGTTATGTCGGCGAGCAAACGTTGGGTTACGCGAAGCAAGGAATAGACAAACTAATTGCTTGGGGGGAGGGAACTAGCCAAGAATCTACCGAAAGACGAATCGAAAAAGCATACGAATGTGCGGATGTTAAGCGCGAAGAAAATGGTTTATTGCCATTCCAACGAAGTCCAGAACTAGAAGATTTAGCCAAAATTCACGCCCAAGATATGTACAATAGAAAAAGTTGTGACCATCTGGGATTTGATGAGCGAGCAGACAAGGCTCGAATGGCTGGTTTTAATTCAGTAGCAGAGAATTGCGCTGAGGGTGGTTATGAAGCCTCTAGCTTTATAGATTTGTGGATGACATCACCTGGGCACAGAGCGAACTTGCTTGACCCGAAACTCACGCACATCGGAATAGGCATATACGGGGAATACGCAGTCCAGTTATTTGGTGGTTATTAACAGATAGCCAGATTTTTTTGTGATACAATTTATCTGCGATGCAGGTAATCGATTTTCTAAGGTGGCTTACAGATGTAGCCAAAGCTGTTTGGTCAGCAACAGGACAAAGGCCAAGCGTTACATGTGATATCCAATATACACTACCCGCCAGGTGGGGACCTGACTGGTTTCACGATCAGGATGGCAAAGAACTCGCTACTGGTATTATGCTTGAGGCAGATATCAATCTCTTACTATCAAATCATGGCTCTGTAGATACAAGTATAAAAGATATCTATATAACTGTTAGATATAGTAAAAACAGTAGCGTTAAGCTCACCAGCGGCTTGCCTGTTCAGAAAGTGGTGATTAGTCCTAGAAGAAACTGGGGACCCAAGCAGATTACATTCTATGGTTCTATTTGGGGTATAGACAAACCTCCTGATTTCTTAAGGGCTGAGTTAGTTATAAATCCGCTAGCCCAGCGACCAATTAGAAAACAAATTGAGTTAATCTTTCTGTCCTGAGATATTCATAAATCTGGTTAAAATAGTATTATAGTCCGCTGGTCACACAATCCATCGAATTGTTGGGACATAAAGACAGTCTTCATAGTCTTGGCTTGCAGATTATCTCCTTGACCCTTAGGGAAAAGGCGTCATGCGCGTGCGCGGGCTTGAGCACCAGGGCTGTATCCGCTCCTCTTCCTGTTCCTGCGATGGCGATAATCTCCTCATCGGTATTCACCAGGCCCGCATCGGCTGCCATCAGGCTTATTTCGATGGCGACCTTCACCCCTTGGCCAAACATGCGGAGCGTATTGGCCATGAAATCTCCCAGGATGTACGTGTTATAGGTTTTCCTGGCAGCATGGGCTATGC
>VGOF01000004.1 GCA_016875975.1 Chloroflexota bacterium
GAGGCGGAGCTCCGCAAGGGAGAGAGATGGACAGAACGGAACAAAGGGAAAGCAGGGGGGGGAGAACCGAGGGCTTGCCACTCCAAGCCTATGCTGCCGGTTTTGTTAGTGACCCATCCACATGGTTGCTTCCACACCACACTAACGAGGTTAAGAAGGCAGTTAGAGGGAAGATAGGTATGGAGAGAACCGTGGACTGGACTTTGGTCGAAGTCGCAGTCCAGGCTATCAGCAGACAGGGCTATAACGGCGTTAGAGTACAGGCTAATGAAAACGCCATACTGGACGCCGCCAAACACCTGGCCAGGCACTACCACAAGGCCGGGAAACCTTTGCCCAACACCCTTGCCATTTTATGCTGATGTGCTGAAAATCTACGTTCATGTGCTGAAAAGCTAATATATGATGATGATGTATATATACTACTCTACTCTATTCTTTTGTTTAACCATCATCATCATGGGGAGAGATAGCATTGTTAAGGAAAGAGAGGGAAAAAGGCTTGTGCTGAAATGTGTCGAAGTGTCTCAGGGGCCAGTTGTCGTTAATCGTAGAGCCTCGATTTCCAGGAAGTTTGACATAATCATGCGGTTTTTGAGGCTAAAACTACCCCGAAGCCCTGTAATGCCCTGCAAGGCGGTTGACATATTTTGGTCGCTTGCCTATGGTCTTTTTCTTTCACCTTGCCTGCTGGTATTGCAGAGCAAGATGTATCTGCGGTATGCTTTCAGCACCGCCAGCACTTGCACCGCTGGCTTATCCTCGCCATCTTATTCTGCGGCCATACCAGCCCACCTGCACGCATCGCTTCGCCGGCGAGCCCCCATTAGGCGGCTGATAACCGCTTTTTGGCGCTTTTACACCGAGTGTAAACGCCATCACGGGAAAGCTATATCTCTTGTTGCACTTTGTTGGAAACGATTTGTTGTCGCCTTGCGGCGTTACCAGGTCGCCGTATTCCAAGTCGTTCACAGCAGATATTTACCAGCCTTGCTTTCAGCACTCCACACCAACGGCAAGGTAAAAGAAAAAGCCCTGGCAAGTTTGCCGCCAGCCGCCTTGCCGGGCATTACAGCCCCCCCTATATGTTGCGGTATGACGAGCTGATAAAGCACAGGATATTGATTTTGAAAGGAGAGAAGAAAATGGAACAGACACAGAACAGCATCACCCTCGACGGTAAGAAGAAGTTCATCGTTACCATCACCAGTATCACAGCATCGCTCATCGGTCTATTCTTGACCCCGGAAAGCGCCGATGTAGCCGTCCAGGTTGTCATGGTCGCAGGCCCTTTGGTGTTAGGTCTGCTCTATGATTGGATGCAGTCAAGAATAGACGTTAAGAAGAAAGAGGTCGAGCTAAAGCGTGAAGAACGCTTCATGGTTGAGGCGCAGGCAGCACAGTCACCAGCGCTTAACGGCAGCAGCCAGACACCACATACCGTGCAGGTTGTCGCAGCAGCACCATTCGACGTCCAGAGTTTCCACGATAAGGTCATCGAGGAAGTCGGCCAGAAGTACACCGAGGAGAACCCATCTACCATATTTTATTTGGCCCGGGATAAGGGCATGGTGGCGCCGTGTAGCGATATCGCCCAGGCACAGGATTATTGGGATTATCTAGTGGTCCTGGCAAAACAGGCTAATGACTGGCTAGAGGAGATGACCAGGAAAGAGGGGCCTTGCTCTAAGCAGTCCCCGGCGTTTTACGCTATCAACCGGGAGTATAACCGAACCGTGAACAAGCGTAATTGCCTCGATGGTGTTGCAGCCCAGGGTATCAACTGGAAACTTAAACTCGATTCCAGCCACCACACGCTTTACTTTCTAGGCGAACTCTCAGGAGAATTGTTGAAGTACCGATGAGTGTAGTCGAGATATTTCAACTGTTTGTAGCAGTCCTTATCGTGGCGCTTTGCGCCGCGTTGTTGATATTGCTGTATAGGAAGGAGTAAGTGAGACAAGTCTCAATCAGTCTCAATCAGTCTCAATTCAGTCTCAATCAGTCTCAATCAGTCTCAATCAGTCTCACAATGTAGCCATGCGCACTTTATCAACCGCCCTCGAAACAGAGCAGAACAAGGCCACCAGGAAGCCCCTTGTTAAGCTGGAAGTCCAGGCCTACGGACACCCCGCACAGTCCGCAGCTGTCCAGTGGACGGCGTTCTCCTGGCAGCGGCTATACCAGGGAAGCGAGACGAAGCATAACCACGATTGCTGCATCTCAGGCGATGGCTCGCTTCACCGTATCAGGCTTCATGGTACCACCATCTATTATAGCCGCGTGACCAGCCCCGGTCCCAGCAGTACCTTTAGCTCATGGACGAATATGGGAACTACCATAGCCGGTTCACACCTGGCCATCGGCGCTAATGGTTCAACCGTTATCATGGTGTCAATGGGCGCTAGTAATCTATTCCGCAGGGAAAGCTCAGATAATGGCGCTACGTGGGGCAGTTGGGTGAATATGTCAAACGCACGGCCTTGCGAGAATGGCGCCGCCATCTGTTTTAAGCCGAACGGCGATTGTATCATTGTCCACGCTTCCGATGTTAATGACCCCACTTCGCTATATCTTCAAAAGAGGACCTCGGGGAGCTGGAGCTCAGGACTGGGGCAGCGGTCAGGGGAATGGGATATCTACGGACTGGCAGCCTATTATGACGGCGATTGGAATATCGCTGCCCTGGTCCTCGAGGGTAACTATCTTGTTGCTTATCGTATGGTTTACGGTGACGGTTACCGCCAGACGGCCGGTACATGGGCAGCAGACCAGAAGATAGCACTGGGCAGGGCATATATCGACACCGCAGCTATGCTCGCCATGCGCCAGTTTCAGAGGCAGCCTGGCTTTGCCAGGTTCTATGACGAGGAAGGTCAGCTCCACTTTGTGAAGTACACCAATCCGAAGCCCCCCCCTACGTGGTGGGAGAAGCAGCAAGCCGTTCTACAAGCCCTGGCAGGCGAGGATTCGGCCCTGGCAGGCATTTCACTGGTAAAACCATCTCTACTTACCCCGCATTGCTATGCACAAGCCGAAGTTTAGCCCCATGGATGTTTCGCCTAAAGCCAGGCTCAGACTACTTTGACGCGTTTTGGAATAGAGCTATGCACCTGGAAACCAACGCCCCCCATGGTCTGGCCCTGTCAGCAGACAGTAGCTACCTTTGGGCAACCCAGGCTAATGAGGTCTGGCGCTCAGAGCTTCCCTCGTTTTGGGCAGCACCAAGCGCCGGCACAGGCGCAGGTAGTAAGTACACAGTCCCAGCCCACAGGATCCTCGCGGTCAGGGAGAATGTCCGCCCCCATGCGGAGTCTAATTTGCATATCACCCTGGATAATTCAAAGGGCATCTTTAATTCCCCCGGTTCAGGGGATATCGCCTTGATTAAGCGAGGCGCCAGGGTGAATCTGCATATAGGCTATGCTACCCCATCAGGTGACCAGTATTCCGAGGCAGGCAGGTATTTTATCGAATCCTACGCCTGGAATAGAAGCCCAGGCAGAGCGGTCTTCCAGTTGCATTGTGTTGACGCATGGGGCTTGTTGGAACGCTACGCTTTCAATAAGCCTATCGAGTGGAACTTGAGCTCAGATACTTATACGGTCTACCAGCTTATCGAGCTGGTCATGTCAGCCATCGGCGGAACTTTGGACTATAAGTCCCGGAGTAGTTTAATCACTACGCTTTACCCGAAGCTGGAAGTGCACGCCGGGGAATCAGCGTCTAGCGTGTTGCGCCGATTGCTTGACTTGGTGGAAGATGTTATCTTCTTTTTCGGACTGGACGCCTATATTGTCCACCCCCAGGCGACAGATTCGCCGGGTTATTTTTATAAGGGGCAGTTGCCCTAAAGGAGAAGAAAATGGCAAACAAACTTTACCCCAAAGGCAGAGAGGCTTTCCTCGCCGGAGACCTTGATTGGGACGCCAACAATATCAAGGTGGTATTGGTGGACGCAACTTACACATATAGCGATTCGCACCAGTACCTTTCCAGCATCGACGCGGGAGACCGCGTGGCCACCAGCGGAAACTTGGCCAGTAAGACGGTGACTGATGGTGTAGCCGACGCCGCCGATGTGACCTTCAGCGCAGTCTCAGGTAACCAGGTGACGCAGTTTGTTATCTACCAGGATACAGGCAACGCCGCCACTTCCAGGCTTATCGCTCACATCGACACGGCGTCAGGTTTACCGCTTACTCCAAACGGCGGAGATATTACCATCACCTGGGATAACGGCGCCAGCAAGATATTCAAGCTGTAATCACCGTAAAGGGTGAGGCTGAAAAAGAGGTATCATGGCAGCTAAGTTAATCGGCGCGGATGACGCTACCATTGTCCAGGCAGCCAGCGCTAACTACGTCTGTAATGGCAGATTTCAGGCCGAGGCTTCAGGCAATATGACCGAGTTTCGCTTGAAGTGTAGCGCCTCTGGTAACGTAAAGGTCGCTATCTATAGCGACGCAGGTTCTAAGCTAAACGCTGTTGATACCAGTACCGCAGTCGTCGAAGGCTGGAATACCATCCCTTTCCCATCAACTAGCCTTACCAGCGGAACATACTACAAGCTCGCTTTCAATTCAAGCACCGATTGTGTCGGAGCGCTAGGTACTGGCACAGGCACCAGCGGCTATGAGGCGCTGGACTTCTCCAACAATATGCCAGACACCATAACCGGAAGCGGTTGGACCAGAAAGCTGCTGATTGCAGGTTGGGCCCAGAATCTAGCCCCATCAGGCATCGCCAGCGCCGAGGCCATCGGCAGCCATACCCTTACTTTGCTGTTGCAATTCTTGACCCCCACAGGTATCGATTCCGCGGAAACATTCGGCAGCCATACCCTTACTTTGCTGTTGCAATTCTTGACCCCCACAGGTATCGATTCCGCGGAAGCCATCGGCAGCCACGCCATATCAACAACCGGCAGCCTGGCCCCCATCGGTATCGCTTCTCTTGAATCGTTTGGCGCTCCAACCGTAGTCCGCTTTACCTACCACCCCATTGTCGCCGCCATCTTTGCGGCAACTTCACCCGATACAAATAGATTCTATGTCGTCGCCAGGGATAGCTACGGAAACCCCGTCTATGGTTCGGCTATCAATAGCGCGGAAGTTGCACTGCTAGGCGAGCGCCTCGACTTCCAGGTGGAGCTTTCAGTCCCCACTACAGACCTGGCCGGCAGCGTGGCAGCCGCTATGATAGCGAAACGCCGGCTCGATAATAGCGAGGCGCAGATCGTCATTACTCCACATTGTGGGGTAGAGTTGTGGGATGTTGTCCAGGTCACGGATACCCCCACAGCCCAGGCTTCCGCTATCTACCGAGTATCCGCTATCCGCTTCGAGTACCTGGCAGCAGCTAGGAAACCCAGGCTTACCCATACCTTGACCCTATCCACCCGATAGCCCTCGGTTCTCCCCCCCCTGCTTTCCCTTTGTTCCGTTCTGTCCATCTCTTCTCCCTTGCGGAGCTCCGCCTCACGCATCTGGCGGAGCTCCGCCGTTTTTTTTTACTGGAAACGCCTCATCCCTGCAAATCCCCCCCTAACAGCTCACGGTATATCTGCTGTTTGGACACTTCTGGTTGTCGACCAGTTGCCCCAGCCCGCGGAGTTGCCGGCCCTTACGCGCCAGTAGTAAGTGGTGCCCAGTGAGAAGCCTGATACCTCTTGCGTGGTAACGTTGCCTACCTCGGCATTGTATATGTTTGTGCCGCCGAAGTTGGACTGCGTATTGACCTGTAGCCAGTAGCTGGTTGCCCCTGTGGCGGTGCCCCACCTGAAGGTGATGGCGGTTCCCGGAGACAAAAGGGAAGGTGGTGATGGTGGTGAGGGAGGCGTGGTGGTTCCCCAGCCGGCAATGAGCAAGCTTCTGCTCCAACCGGAAAGACTGGTTGGAGGGTTGGGGAATGTGAAGCTTGAATAAGTAGCTGCTGCATATCTACTGTAACCTGTACCCGGGTCGAGTGTGCCGACGATAGGTGCGTCTGAATTGAAAGCCAGCCAGTAGTATGTGCCACTTGTAAGGCTGGTTGCTGGGAAAGTTATGGTGTTCCAACCTGCGATCACTGCTGTGCTGGTGTTGACTGAGTTGAGGAGAGAACCTGGCTCGCCGGCGTTGTCGGCGTAGATAGCGACCTTGACATTTCCTGGGCTGCTGGCTTTGAGCTTGAATTGGGTGACTGTTCCTGTCTGGCTACAAGAAAACCGGCTTAGGCAGAGGTAACCGTTAGAAGCACCCATGGCAATAGTGGCGTCATCCGCACCAATGAGTTTTAGAGTCTCTGAAGGCGTCTGAGCCACAAAGTATGATGTGTTGTCTGCCCAGTCGGAACCATTTGAATTGGTAGCAAAACACCTGTAGTAGTAGGTTTGGCCACTGGTGAGGCTGGAGATGTCGTTGTAGAAAGTTCCTGTGCCTTTGGTACCCAGGTTGATATCGTTGTCCCAGTTTCCTGGAGTAGTGCCGCCGTCGTTATCGCCCCAGTAGATGTGGACGGTGGTATCTGCTCCGCCTGTGGAGGTCAGCTCTCCGTTTAACCTCGCTGAAGTTGTTGTGATTTGGGAGGCGCCTGAGGCGTTGGTTACTGTCGGTGCTGTTGGAGCCGATGGAGTGCTCCAGCCGGCAAGGAGCAAGCTTCTGCTCCAACCGGAAAGACTGGTTGGAGGGTTGGGGAATGTGAAGCTTGAATAAGTAGCTGCTGCATATCTACTGTAACCTGTACCCGGATCGAGTGTGCCGACGATAGGTGCGTCTGAATTGAAAGCCAGCCAGTAGTATGTGCCACTTGTAAGGCTGGTTGCTGGGAAAGTTATGGTGTTCCAACCTGCGATCACTGCTGTGCTGGTGTTGACTGAGTTGAGGAGAGAACCTGGCTCGCCGGCGTTGTCGGCGTAGATAGCGACCTTGACATTTCCTGGGCTGCTGGCTTTGAGCTTGAATTGGGTGACTGTTCCTGTCTGGCTACAAGAAAACCGGCTTAGGCAGAGGTAACCGTTAGAAGCACCCATGGCAATAGTGGCGTCATCCGCACCAATGAGTTTTTGCCCTGTATCGCCGGGTGTATTGCCGTAGGCGATGTTGAGAGTTTGCCAGTAGAACATGTAGTCCCCATCGCCGTCCTGGCAGCCGTAGTTCATATCCATTGCCAGGCGGAAGATGCCGTTGGGGCGGTTGCCCCCGGCTGTGCCCCAGCTATTCACCATAATCCAGTATCTATTGTTAGGGTCATCGTCGTTGTAGCCTACGCAGAGTACGGCATGGCCAGCACCGCCAGCATCCCAGGCATGGCCGCAGGAGAAATCAGGGTCCCAGATGGTACTTTCTGACTGTGTGCTCCAGAAGGTACTGAAATTGCTCCAGTCCGCCGTGGTGGGTAGAAAGTAGGCGAACCACACCGCCTTGTTTTGGTTTAACACATTCTTGATGTTGGCGATGGCTGTGTTCTGAGTCACACCATGTGTGGTTATAGTCTGTGTGGCAATTGAGGTGATGGGATAATAGGGTGTGGTGGATATGTTGGCACCGGGCACGCTGGTCGAGCTTCCGCAGCCTCGGCTTCCATCTTGCCAGCTAGCGTTGGTATTGGACCAGGGAATAGCTTTTCCTGTGCTGGAATAGAAGCTGGCTATATCTGAGAGCCAGCCACCGCAGCAGGCCCAGTCAACCCCGCTGCCCCCGTTGAAGTTGGAGTTCAGATACTGGATTGAGAGGCGGTCCTTGATGCTTCGTTGCACAGAGAGGGCGATTTCCATGACTCCTGTGCCAGCCCAGGCCCAGCAGTTGCCACAGCTTCCCTGGTTGCGCTCCGAAGGCGTATATTGCAGATGGCTGAGGAGGCTGAGAGAGCCTGTGGGTGCTAAAGCCAGCTTGCGCTTGACCTGCTCATCGATGTGGGCCTTTGGTGCCTTGTTGTATTTCTCGATCCATTCCCGCCGCTTCTCCCGGGATGGCTTCATCAGCGGGTACTCTTCCTGGTGGTCGGATTCGCGAGCTTGATACTGAGGTGTCGGTTCCTGATGTGCTGCCCACAGGCCTTCGGCGTCATACAGAGAGGTGACCAGTATGGCGCATATCAAAACCAGCGATGTTGCCAGTTTGACCGCGATTCCCAGTCTATTCTTCATTTGCCTTAGTATCCTGTGCAACTACTTTATTTGCCCTTTTGGATTATATGCCTCAAAGCTTTTACCTGACACTGTACCCCGTCTCAGTTACTTGCTTGTCTTTAATAGTTCCTGTCCAGGTGATTGCCGGCGTGTCATGTTCTGCTGTCACCTCATAGATGACCTCCGCTGTGGCAGGATGGCCGATGGTCACTTTCCAGCCGTTGCTTGTGTAAACGTATCTGGTATAACCCACTTTCTTGACCTTTTCTACTTCAGTCCAGGTCATGCTGTCTTTGATGAGCGAGGAAGCATCAGGATGATGTTGCTTGATGTAACGCATCACCTCATTTAGCAAGTCGTTTGGCATCTTCCCATCAGTTGGCTTCTCTGGTATGACCGCAGCGCAGGCAGAGAGCGGCAGCCAGAGAATGCACAAGACAAGCACAAAACGAGTTGTTCCTTTTCCCATTCATGCTTCCTCCACTGGTATTCTAATATTATATCGCAGTAATGCCAAACTTGCCCTTCCAGGCAATGCTACTATGGTACTTGTTTGAGGATTACTTTAGTATTGGCGAAGTGTGATAGTTAACATCGTGGTAGGTAATCGTCTTGGCTACGGCGCAACTGGTTGAAGTCTGGATTACTTGCTCAGGGTGATGAGGCCGCGTTTCAGGGCGGTGATGACGGCTTCGGTGCGGGCGTTGGCGTCCAGCTTGCGCAGGATGGAGGTGATGTGGTTCTTGATGGTTTGCTCGCTGATGCTGAGCTTGACTGCAATCTGCTTGTTGAAATAACCCTGGGCCATGTAGCTGAGGATTTCGGTTTCGCGGGGGGTCAGCGGTGAGACAAAAGACTCGACGCCTTTTCCCCAGGAGAGATCCTGAAACTTCTCCAGGACGTGCTTGGCTGCCTGCGGCTGTGCAAGGAGTGTTTCGTTTATGGGGTGCTGGCCAGCCGCAGCTTTGCGGATGGTACTCACCAGCTCGTCCAGGGATACATCGCGCTTGAGGTAACCGGAGGCCCTCGACCTAATGGCATCGAAAAGCTCGTCGTCATTGGGGTTGGGTGTCATTAGCACTACGGAGACGGTGGGCATCTGCTGTTTGACTGCCCTGGCCGTTTCGGTGCTGTGGTTGGAGGATAGGTCAGTGTCCAGGAGCAGTACATCAGGCTGCAAGTTGGCCAGGTTTGCCCGGAGCTCCTCGTCGGAGCTGAATTCACCGCAGATTTCGACGTCAGGCAACTGCGTCAGGGTAGAGCGTATTCCCTTGCGGTACAGAGGTTGATTATCTGCTATGGCTACTTTTATGCGTGTGCCTACTTCAACCATCGCTTTTCTTTTCCGCTTTGTCTTACGTTCAGTGTAGCAATGCAAACGATGTAATGTCAATGTTGCTGGAGTTGCAAGATGCAAGTTGCAAGAACGGAAGACGGTAGTTGCAAAACGTAAATGACGAGAGACGAGTGGCGGATGGCGAGTGACGGGGACAGGCATGGATTCCTTGACGTGAAAGAGCCATATTGCATAGAATGTCTCGGTTTTAGAAGGAGTTCTCTCTAAATGAAGCTGGTCAATAACATGCTGGCTGGCGATGTTTTGTCTCTGGCGCGGCTCATAACGAAAGTGGAAAGGGATGTCGCCGAGGTGCCGGAGATAATGCGGGGGATTTACCAGCGTCTGGGCAAGTCCTATTGCGTTGGCATAACTGGCCCCCCCGGCGCTGGCAAAAGCACCATAGTGGACAGGCTGACCGCGGTGATAAGGCAACAGGAACTCACCGTGGGCATAATCGCTGCTGACCCGACCAGCCCCTTCACCGGCGGCGCTGTGCTGGGCGACAGGATACGGATGCAGCAGCACTACCTGGATGAAGGTGTGTTTATCCGCAGTATGGCTACCAGGGGAAGCCATGGTGGCTTGCCACGCAGCACCGGTGGGGTGATTAAGCTGCTTGATGCTTTCGGCAAGGATTTTGTCCTGGTGGAGACGGTGGGGGTGGGGCAGACCGAGCTGGACATCATGGAAAATGCTGATACCGTGGTGGTGATACTGGTGCCAGAGGCTGGCGATACCGTTCAGACGATGAAAGCGGGATTGTTTGAGATAGCCGACATTTTCGTGGTGAACAAAGCCGACCGTCCCGGCGCTGATAACCTGCTGACGGAGCTGAACATGATGGTGCAGCACTATCCCAAGGAGAGATGGTGGCAGGTGCCGGTGCTGGCTACGCAGGCGGTGAACAACGTAGGTATCGAGGAGCTATTTAAGCAGATTGAGAAGCATCGGCAGGCGCTTGAGGGAAGCGGCCAGTTGCTGGAGAGGCGCCGGCAGCAGCGCAGGCGCGAGTTTTTGGAGACAGTGGAACACCGTGTTTCCGATGAGCTTTTGAAACTGGTAGAGCAGGATGAGGAGATGAGCAGGTACATGGCTAGGGTGGAGGCTGGGGAGCTCGACCCCTATTCGGCGGCTGACGAGATACTGCGTCCCAGGACATTGCTGGCAAGCTGGTCACGCCAACTGGCCGAGAAGCGTCCCAACGAGTGAGAGGAGCAAAGATTATGAGAACCAGGATGACTGAGCTTTTTGGTATTGAGCATCCCATTATGTGTGGGGGGATGATGTGGCTGGCGAAGCCGGAGCTTTGCGCTGCCATCTCGAATGCCGGTGCGCTGGGGAATCTGACAGCGCAGAATTATATGGGTGGGGAGGAGTTCCGCAAGGCGGTTCAGCAGACGCGGAAGCTTACCGATAAACCTTTCTGTGTGAACATCACCGCCTTGCCGGCTATCCGCATCACCAAGGAGATGCACTGGGAGTATTTCCAGGTCTGTTGTCAGGAGCAGGTGCGTGCCATCGAAGTTTCGGGCACGCCGCTGGACAAATACTTTGGGCCACAGTGCATAGAGATGGCCAAGAAGGCCGGGGTTAAGTTAATTCACAAGGTAGGTGCGGTGCGGCATGCTCTCCATGCTGAGCGTGCAGGATATGATGCGGTGATTGCTGCCGGCATCGAAGAGGGTGGGCACCCGCTGGATGACGATGTTACTACCATGTTGCTTACCCCGCGCATGAGGGAATCTGTAAATATTCCTGTCATCACTACCGGCGGGATTGCCGATGGCCGGAGCCTGGCGGCTGCGTTAGTGCTGGGTGCAGACGGGGTGATGATGGCATCGCGGTTTGTGGCTACTACAGAGTGCAAAGTACATCAGAATGTCAAAGAGGAGATAGCGCGTAAGCAGGAACATGAGACCACTCTGATAAACAAGTCAATTCACCTGCAGATGCGCACCTGGAAGAACGAGGCTGCCAAAAAGGTGCTGGAGATAGAAGAGCGGAAAGGTACGCTTGATGAGATACTGGCTATTATTGCCGGCGACCGTGCCAGCAGACTCCTGGAGCAGGGCGATGTAGAGAGTGCTCCGTTTGCCGTGGGCCAGTCAGTTGGCTTGATTCATGATGTAGTGAGCTGCAAAGAGGTTGTGGAGCGCATGGTTAAGGAGGCCGAGGAAACTCTGGCCAGTACCCTGAAGCGCATTAAGTCCTGAGAGAGGACAGCCATTCCAGATTCTTCGGTGGTGGGCTTCGCCCACCTTACTGGTTGTTATTTGACTATCTTCTGCCGTGTGGCTTCCAGCGTTTGTTCAGCCTGGGCGATGATGCGGTCGATAACTTCCTTGACGCTGGGGATGTCATCGATAGCACCGCAGTCCTGTCCTGCGAACAAGAATCCTTTGTCGGTATCACCCTTCTCGATGGCCAGCAGGCTTCTCTTGGCAGCTACAGCCTGCCGGGCTTGCACCCATAAGGGTGAGCCTTCATCCGCGCTCATCATCTTGAAGCTGAGGCCAATGAACTGCCACCATGAGAGCTTGAGGAGTCGCTTTATCTCCATGGCGGCGGAAGTAGCCTCTGCCATCGGGAAGCCTTTCTTCATCAGCTCCAGGGAAGCCTTGCTTTTGAGTGCTCTTCCGTCCATGCCGTCGAAGCGGTTGCTGTAAACGGTGTCCTGCTCGGTAGCCTGGAGGCAGAGCTGCTTGAAATTGTCATGGAGGTGGCATTCTTTGGTCATCATAAAGCGGGTGCCCATGGATATGCCGCTGGCTCCCAGCGCCAGCGCCGCTGCTAATCCTCTCCCGTCGTGAAAGCCACCGGCAGCTATAACCGGTATCTTGACGTGGCTGCTGACGATGGTAATCAACACTAGCGAGGTGGCTTCGGCGCCGTGAGCCGCAGCCTCGCGGCCGGTGATGACCACTGCATCGCAGCCCAGTTGCTCAGCGCGGACGGCGTGCCTGGCAATGGCAGTAGTGCCGATGACCTTGCCTCCGTAGGCATGTACCTGGTCGATGAACCACGGCTTGCCCAGCGCATAGTTAATGACCGGGACTTTCTCATCTATGGCAGTCTGTATATTTTCCCTGGCTCCCGGCCCGATGAGTATCTGGTTCACGCCGAAGGGCTTATCGGTGAGCTTTCTTATTTCCTTGATGGCTTTGAGGGTGTCGTCCGGGCTAAATTGTGCCACGGCTAACATGCCTAACCCGCCGGCGTTGCAGACATGGGCTACAAGTTCGGGAGTGGTGATCCAGTTCATTCCGGCCAGCATGATGGGGTGATTTATGCCGAACAGCTCGGTCATCTTGGTCTTAAACACAGGCTCCTCCTTAAATTTACTATCTACTATGTGGACAAAACGTTCCCATTATACTCATTGATGAGACCCTGTCAATAAACTACAGCAGGCGAGCACTTTTCAGTGATGAAATTCCCAGGTTGAGCGCATGTGACCAGGTGGATTATGCATTACTCAACCGAGGGCTAATGTGCCGTTCTTCAGGCAGGTATATGGACTACACCGGCTAAATCTTCTACGGGGACCACGAATGCAAGCCCTTTACCTGGCTTATCCAGTTGAGCTGCTTTGACTATTTCCCTCAGTATGCCATCAGCTTTGTCCCTTGGCACCACTGAGAGCACGATTTCCTTCTCGGGTTCGATGCAGATTCCGAGCAGCTTCTGGCGTTCGTGTATGCCCATACCTCGCCCGAACATGATGGTGCCACCATCGGCGCCGGCGTCCATTGAGGCTTGCAGCACTCTGTCCCCCCAGCCTCTGGTTACAATAGTCACAATAAGTCTTCTACTTGCGGCCATATAATCTACTCCCTCTTACGTAGTTTATTACGGAATGTAATTCCTAGCAACATGACAGATAGTATCGGCGCCAGGGCGATTAATGCAATCAGCCCAAAGCCGTCCAGGATAGGGTCTCTTCCTTCCATGGCAGAAGCAATGCCTACGGCTGTAGCCATCAGGAAGGTAACTGCCATCGGCCCTGTGGCCACGCCGCCGGCGTCAAAGGCGATGGAGACAAAAGCTCTATCGCAAAACCACATTATTATTAGAGCAATCAGGTAGCATGGCGCCAGGATATACATAAGCGAAATCCCGTATATGATTTTGACCATTCCCAGGGCCACAAAGAAGGCTACACCCAGTGCGATGGTAGAAATCACGATGTTCTTCCTGATAGAGCCTGCAGAAGAATTTTCAACCTGGTTGCCCAGAATCCTTACCGCTGGCTCACTGAAGGTAGCCAGAAATCCTATAAAGAACCCAAAAGGTATTATGAGCCATTTGTGTTCCATGGCGCCGAGTGCCTCGCCCATTGCTTTCCCCGCTGGCAGGAAGCCTATTTTGACACCTTGCAGGAACAGGACCAGTCCTACCAGCGCCAGTGCCATTCCAATCAGGAGGTTGAAAACATATTCTCTGGGCAATCTTAGAAATAGAAACTGGAAGACAAGAAAAATAAGCAGCAGAGGCAGAAGAACCTTTATTGAGCCCAGAAAGACCTGGGCTATACCCTGGAAGGCTTCAACCTGATTCATCGTAGAATAATCCCCATAATCATTACCCCTATTATGGGGCCAATAGAAGCTAAGCCGATTAACCCGAAGCCGTCTGATATTGCGGACCTGCCGGCCAATACGGAGCTTAGCCCTATGCCGAGGGAGAGGATAACGGGCACCGTCATCGGCCCTGTAGTAACGCCGCCGGCGTCAAAAGCAACTGGGACAAACTCGGGTGGCACGAAGAAAGACAATATCAAGACAATCGCATAACCAGCGGCGAAGAGGTATTTTATAGGAAAGCCAAAGACGATGCGTAGCATGGCAACGGCTACGAAAAACCCTATTCCGATGGCGATCACATTGATGAGGATGTTCTCCGAGATACTGCCCTTTGAGACCTCGTCAATCTGACCGGTGAGGACAATTACATCTGGCTCGGCTACGGTAACAGCAAAACCTATGAGGAAAGCAGTTGCAACTAACAGGAGCAGGGAACCACGTTTAGGGAGTTCAGAGCCGATGGCTTCTCCAATTGGCAACAATCCCGTCTTCACGCCCAGCAAGAACAGAACCATGCCGAGAATGCACATGCCGAAGCCGGAAAGGAACTGAAAGAATTGGGAAGTAGATATATTGATGACCGTAAGCTGCAAGATAATAACTGCCAGGCTAATGGGGAGTATAGCTACGATGACCTCTAATGCTATTTCTTTCAGTTGCTTTAGCAATTACTATTCCCCCGGGCTTAGCGGCTTCTCTGCCTCTGGCAACGCTTTTCAGTGGGCCAGAGAACGTCATCATGCCTATTCCGATGCAGTGACTGGCTAATCTAAGCTACAGCCAGCGCCATATTTTGAGGATGTTCTCTATTTCCTTAGGGTCTTCGAACACCTCATCCACTATTTCGATGATAGTGCCTTTATTGTCGATGAAGAAGGTGGTGGGACTGCCACGCCCGTAGGATTTACACACCTTGCCATCTGGGTCCAGCAATACGGGGAAGGTCAGCTTCATCCGCTGGGCTTCGTATTGAACTATCTTGTCACGCTCGCCGGCATTTACTGCCAGTATTACCGTCTTGTCTGTGGGTAGCTTGTTGTAGATAGCCTGGAAAAGGGGCAACTCCTCGAGGCAGGCGGGACACGTGCTCACCCAGAAATTCAGCACCACGTTCTTGCCGAGGAATTGGCTGAGCGTGAGTGTTTGGCCATCGATGGTTTGCAGTGTGAAGTCCGGGGCGGTATCTCCCTTTTCCTTGCGTTCGGTGACCGGGAAAGGTTGAGGGTCTTCTTGTGGGAGTTGCGGCAGGACTTGTTCCGGTGGCACCAGTGAGCCCGGAAGCTTGAAGGGTTGTTGCTTGCAGGAGAGGCCAGTAATGGTCATAAGTGTGGCTATTACCACCATGATAACAAGAGGCATTATGATTTTCTTCATTATTCTACATCCCTTTTCTGATTAGGCGTTGTGTCTACCGAATTATACATCGTGTGCAGGTAAACTGGAATCAGAGAAGCAAATAGTTCGTGCTTCTAAGAAGTCCTGGTGAGCAGTGACCAGATGGAATCGACTGCCTTCTCTATGTCCTCACGGCTCTGGAAGGGGCCTATTTTGTAGGCTGTTATGTAGCCGCGTGAATCTACAAAGACCGTCACCGGCACGCCCGGCAGGCCATAGTCGCGAGCCACTTTTCGATTGGTATCAAGGAGGATGGGGAAGGTCATATTACTGCTAGCAGCATGTTGCTCCACGGCAAACGGAGGGTCACCGGCATTGACAGTTATCAGCTTTAGCGATTTGTTTGTCTGCTTTGCGTAGAATTCCTCGAGGAAAGGCTCCTGGTATTTGCAGGATGTGCAGTTTATAGACCAGAAGATGAGCATTACCGGCTGCCCGCGGAGTTTACTCAAAGTTATCGTTTCTCCGTTGGTGGTCTGCAGGGTGAAGTCGGGGGCGATAATCTCCTTTTCCTTCTTACTGGTGCTGCAGGCGGTGAGCGTGCTGGCCAGTAACATAGCTAATGCTACTGTGGCAATCAAATACCATTTCCGTTTGAGCATTTTTCTCTTTTCTTGCCTCCCGGTTGCGTTATAGTAACGAGGGATAATTATAGCTTAGGTGTTTGGAAAAGGAGAAATGCAGCAGAAGATGTGTGGCTGAGGCTAATTGAGCTTCTTCAGCGAGTCTTCAATCTCTTCTATGCTGCGGAAGGGCCTGGGCTTTATCTCTCTGATTATCCCCTGGCTGTCTATCAAAAAGGATGTTGGCTTGGATGTCACGCTGTACTTATCTGCTACCTCTGCTTGACTGTCAAGAAGCACGGGCAGAGTCAATCCTTTGCTGCTGACGAAGAGCTGGACGTCGTTGTTGCTTTCCTTGATGTTTATGGTCAATATAGTGTACTTGTCTTTGGACCACGTGTCAGAGATTTGCTGGAGTAGCGGTAGCTCGTTCCTGCTTGCGGGAAGGCTAGACCAGAAGTTTAGTAGAACCATCTTGCCGCGGTAGTTACTCAAACTCACATTCTGGCCATCTAGAGTTGGCAAGGTAAAGTTGGGGGCGCTTTTGCCGACTTGCGCTCCTTCGCCGGTGACGACTGCTTGCTTCGTAGTGAAGGTACGGCCACCTTCAGAGACAATCTCGGTTCCGGCAGCGTCTTTAGACCTTACCCTGAAGTGATAGGTGGTGGCTGGCGCAAGCCCGGTGAGTGTTGCCGAGTGGCTTGTGACCAGCCTGGTATCAGTCGCAGTCATTGAGCCATAGCTCTCTGTAGTGCCGTATTCTACCTGGCTGGTGGCAGGCTGGTTGCTTTGCCAGGTTATGGTAGCGGTTGATGGTGTTGTGTCTGATGCCATAATGGCAGACAGCAGCAGAGGTACCGGCGTCGGCACTGGCTCTGGCACCGGCTTAGCTTCTTCCAGAGTCAGTAAATTCCCTTCAGCCGTGGTTTCGTTCTCTTTAGCATCTGCTGATAGCGCTTTGTACTGGTAACTGGTACCTGGCTTAAGGCCGCTGACTACTATGGAATGTTGAGTCACCAGGTTCTTGTCGACATCTGTCCAGGTGCATAGCCCATCGGGGTCGCAGATCATCACTTGGCTACTGGCTGGCCTGTCTGTCGTCCATGAGATGGTAGCCCCCGTCTGGGTTACTCCAGATACAGTGACGTTTGAAATGGCCAGGGGGGTCACGTTTGCGCTGGTGCCCGCTGTCGGCGAAGGAATCCGTATGCCGCTGAGCAATCCACTGGCCTTGTCCATGGCATTACTGATGATGCCCTGGTCCCAGCCCATGCTATAGGCGACAAGGCCGATGATGGCTACGCCGAGTATAATCATAAGGATGAACAGCGTCCTGGGTATGCGCCTGGGGGTTATCTGTTGTTCCCAGGGGCCTTCTGCAGGTGGCGACTTTTGTGCGCCTGCGGCTATAGCTTCGGCTGGTGAGCCGTAGCCGTGGGTCTTGATGAATTGGCGGTCGACCTTGTATTCAGTGGCTGAACGTGGTGTCGGAATTGGTGGTGGAGGTGTGGCAGCCTGTGTCCATGTGGCAGAGGGGGGGTGTGGTGTGGGTTGTGGCGCTTGTGGTGGGTGGGGTGGCTGCCGGTCTAGCTGTGGAAACGGTTGTGGCTGTTGTCTTTGCGATTGCTGGGGGCGTTGTGGTTGTGTTGCTGGCGGAACTCGCGGGGGCTGTTGTGGCCCTGGTTGCTCTGCACTGGCCAACGGGCTGGCACCGACCGCAAAGCCACAACCGGGACAGAATTTCACGCTGCCCGGGACAGTCTTATGACAGCCAGGACAGATGCGAGCAGCGCAGCTAGTACAGAATCGGCTGCTTGAGCTTATCTCTTCGCCACAGTTATCGCACCTTATAGAGCCTGCCACTAAGCTGCCATCCTTCGTGACTCTGTTTGCACCAAACCGACTGTTCTGGCTCCTCCCTCTCTGTTGCTTAGCTGGATTTATTCCCAGCGGATACTCTCTATATGCCTATTATACAGCCCACCGCAAGTATGTCAAACAGGGGGTGCGAAGGAAACTTAGGCTACTTGATCCAGGTGTTGATGTCCTCTTGTCGTTCGAATGGGCCGGCATGCTTGTTGACGATGATGCCGTCAGCACTGATGATAATATTCACAGGAGCTGCTTTGGGTGGTAAACCGTAGAGTGCTGCTACCTTATCCTGGGGGTCTGGCAGCGCTGGATATCTGGTTAGCTGTTTTTCCTGGACATGCTTTTTTACCCTGGTTGCCGGGTCTTCCCGATATACATTTAACACAGCCAGATTGTTGCCTGCCTGACTACTGGCTGCGTCGATGTAGGGCAATTGCTTCTCGCATTGGACGCAGTGTACCGCTGTGAACACGATTAGTACATTCTTACCCTTGAAATGGCTTAAGCTTATCTTCTGGCCATCTATGCTTTCCAGTGTGAAATCAGGGGCCTTATCGCCTACGTTTGGTATGGCAGCGGTAGCATTCCCGCAACCGGCCGGAATCAGGATTGCTGAGACGCCCAGTATCGCTAGTACCAAGTTGAGTCTCGTCTTTCTCATACTGATTACTCCTCTTGCATCAAATGTCGAATGGTATGTATCTACTCAGCCAGGATAGGTTGCCCGTGAGCATCAGAATCCCGACTATGATGAGTAATGCGCCGCTGATAATGGATATGGTGCCCAGATGGCGGTTGATGCCTTTCCACAGTGGAGCTATTGCTCCCCAGGCCAGGCCAATCAGTACAAAGGGAATGCCCAGACCAAGGGAGTAGACGCTCAGCAGCAGAGCGCCTTGCCCTACTGTTTGAGAACTCCAGGCCATAGCCAGAATGGCGCCGAGTATAGGCCCTATGCAGGGTGTCCAACCCAGGGCAAAGGCAGCGCCTATGAGGACGGAGCGGATATATCCCGGGTTGCTACCCACTGAAGGACTGAGGCGTTTCTCGTAATTCAGCCAAGGCAACTTGAAGGCGGCTATGAGGAATATGCCGAAGAGGATGATGACTACTCCGGCTATCTGGCGCAGCAATGTAGAATGCGCAGTGACCACGGTGCCGATCAGCCCTACCGACGCTCCCAGCCCGACAAAGATGATGGAGAAACCGAGCACGAAGCAGAGGCTGTGGAATAGCACTGGCAGGTAGCTTTTCCGGCTGCTGTTGTCGATGGCGGTTACACCTGCAAGGTTTGCCAGGTAGGCGGGAACGAGCGGCAAAACGCAGGGCGATACAAAGGACAGCAGCCCGGCGCCAAAGGCCACGAAATAAGAAATATCAGTCACTGTTCCTCTATTTAGTCAGCGTATTGTCTATCAGTTTCTTGAGTTGGTCTTTGGGCTTGAAGCCAACTACCTGCTCCAAAGGCTTGCCACCTTTGAACATTATCAGGGTGGGTATGCTCATGACGCCGAATTTGGAAGCGACAAAGGGCGATTCGTCTACATTGACTTTAGCAAAATCTATCTTCCCCTGGTACTCCTTGGCCAGCTCTTCGACCACCGGTGCCACAGCACGGCAAGGACCGCACCAGGGTGCCCAGAAGTCAACCAGTATAGGCCTCTGTGCTTCCAAGACTGACTTCTGGAAGCTGTCTTGATTTACGTTCAGTATATATTCTGCCATTGGTTTTTAACCTCCTGACTACTTAGGCGGACTGACGGCTCTCATTTCTTAGCCGTCGCCTTGTTGTCGCCTTGTTGTTGATAGCGGTTCCTTCTATTCGGGAATTATTCTCAATGTGGTTGTCGCCAGCCACA
>VGOF01000005.1 GCA_016875975.1 Chloroflexota bacterium
GGCCTGCTCAGTTTTCTTCCGGATAGCTTGTGTCTCATGTTTTGTCTTCCTTGGATTTTGACCTGGTGGTGGTCTTAGCAGGAGCAGGGGGCTCTGCTTCCTTTCCTTTCTTCTTTTTCTTTTCCTTCTCCTGCTTCTTCTCTGGTGAGTGTGGGGTGCCGGGCAGGTCAAGGGCGGCGATAGCTGCCTCGACTTCTTCCCTGGCCTTAGCTCCGAAACCTGCTAATGCTGTCAGCCCGTCGAGGCCTTTCTCCAATATCTGGCCCAGCGTGGTGATGGCGCCTCTTCTCAAGCTGTTATAAGTATGGGTGGACAAATTCAACTGGTCTATGGGCATGTTGTATTGACTTGGTGGTAACAACCTGTGCCATGATGGCTCAGCCCCCTCGTCGGCAACAGCCCTAGCCAGTTCTCTGAAGCAGGAGAATTGTTCCATGAGTATGGAAGCGCTTTGCGTGATGGCTTCTGTAGGGGATATGGTACCATCGGTCCATATTTCCAGGATAAGTTTATCGTAGTTAAGCCCCTCCCTGGCACTGCTGCGTTCGATGTGATAATTTGCCTTTCGTACCGGTGTGAAGATAGCGTCTATTGGTATAGCGCCAATAGGCAAGCTTTCGCTGGAACTGGCCTCCAGGTAACCCCTGCCCAACTCAACGTTGAACTCAAGGCTTAACCTGGCTTTGGGTGAATCCAGTGTGGCGAGATGCAACTCGGGATTGGCAATCTCGAAATCTGCTGTCGTCCTGATGTCAGAAGCGTGAACTTCCTTTTCTCCATCGACTTCCAGCCTCATCTTCCCTGAGCGCTGAGAAAGTGGCCGAATTCGTATTGCGACTATATTAGCCAGGAGGTCCAGGGTGTCCTCTTTGATATGCGGAATAGTAGAGAACTCATGCTGGATTCCTTCAACCTGGATCCAGGTTATGGCTGCGCCAGGCAGGTGGCGGAGAAGCACACGCCGCAAGCTGTTGCCCAGCGTGACTGCCATGCCACTCTCGATAGGCTCGGCAACAAAACGGCCGTAGTTGCCCTCCGTCTCAAGACATTCTACCTTTGGTGATACTATCCCTGACAACTAACCACCTCACCGAGAGTAATATTCAACGATAGCCATTTCATCGAACTTGGCTTCGATGTCGGCAGCTGTTGGCAATCTCAGAACTTTGCCAATCAGTTTTTCAGTATCCAGGCTCAACCAGGCCGGAATAGTCCTATTCTTGATTTCCAGGGCTAGTGTCTTGTAATACTCTGACTTGGTGCTGGGTTCACGCCAAGCGATGACATCGCCTTCAGCAATCAAGCAGGATGGGATGTCTGTCTTACGCCCATTTAGTGTGATGTGGCCATGTCTGACCAACTGCCTAGCCTGGGCACGAGAAGTACCAAATCCCAGGCGAAATACTGCGTTATCCAGGCGTCTTTCCAGCAGCACCAGGAGGTTTTCCCCGGTGACTCCTGGGAGCCTCTCGGCTTCGGCGAAGGTCTTGCGGAACTGGCGCTCCAGCATACCGTAGGTATATCTTGCCTTTTGCTTATGCTGCAGTTGGATGCCACGGTCTGATTTCTTGGGCCTGCGGGAACCAGTGCCATGCTGACCGGGCGGTGCATTTCTTCGCTCTACTGCGCATTTTGCTGTATAACATCTTTCGCCCTTAAGCATTAGCTTGTCGCCAACACGGCGGCATAGTCGGCAAGCAGCATCTGTGTAACGTGCCATTTCTAAACCCGCCTTCTCTTTCGAGGACGACAGCCGTTATGTGGAATACGTGTCACGTCCTTTATTGCAGTGACTGAAATGCCTGAAGCCTGGATAGAGCGGATTGCTGCTTCGCGGCCACTGCCTGGTCCTTGCACAAAGACCTCGACATGGCGTATGCCGTGTTCCTTTGCCTTGCTGGCAGCTACCTGAGCGGCCATCTGAGCAGCATAGGGAGTGCCCTTGCGCGACCCCTTGAATCCAGCAGTACCAGAGCTGCCCCAGGCAATCACGTTGCCCTTGGGGTCAGTTATGGTAATGATGGTATTGTTGAAGGTGGACTGGATAAAAGCCTTGCCTTCGGCAATAAGCTTTCGTTCCTTCTTCCTGACGCCGGTCTTCTTTTTGGGCATGTAACTATTACTACTCCTTTACTTCTTGGTGGCGCCGCGCTTCTGGCCGCGTCCAGCAACTGTCTTGCGCATGCCGCGCTTGGTGCGCGCATTAGTTCTTGTCCGCTGTCCACGCACTGGCAGGCCACGACGGTGCCGGATTCCTCTACGACTCCCAGTTTCGATGAGCCGCTTGATATTCATAGTGACCTCTCTACGGAGGTCTCCTTCTACCTTACATTCTTTGTCTATGACCTCGCGAATACGGCTAACTTCCTGGTCGGTGAGGTCTTTGACCTTGGTGTCAGGGTTGACACCGGCAGTAGACACGATTCTATGGCTGACCGTGGGGCCTATGCCATAGATATACTGCAGAGAGAAGACGACCTTTTTGTCTTTGGGTAGGTCTACGCCAGCAATACGAGCCATATCTTAGTTACTCCGCAATTATCCCTGGCGCTGCTTATGCTTCGGGTTTTCGCAGATCACCCGAATTATGCGGCGGCGCCTTACGATTTTACATTTGTCACAACGACGCTTAACAGAAGAACGCACCTTCATTTGCGATTACCTCAAAACTCAAAACCTGTTAATCATATAGTTTGTGAGCGAACTTGTCAAAGAGCCTGCCCATTTGTCACTTGAACCGATATGTGATTCTCCCTCGGGTCAAGTCGTAGGGCGTAAGCTCCACCAATACCTTGTCCGCTGGCAAGATTCTGATATAATGTCTCCTCATTTTGCCCGATATGTGTGCCAGTACTTTGTGCCCGTTGGCCAGCTCTACGCGGAACGTAGCATTGGGTAGAGATTCTATCACTGTTCCCTCGACCTCTATTGTCTCTTTCCCTGGCATGCTATCCTTCCGTTTTATAGCAGAGTGAGCACCTCTGGTTCGCCATCGCTAATTGCTATGGTATGCTCGAAGTGGGCCGAAAGACTACCATCAGCAGTCAGCACAGTCCACTTATTCTCAGCCACACGGGTATGCCAGCCACCAGCGTTCACCATGGGTTCCAGGGCCAGAGTCATTCCCTTGCGCATCAGCGGCCCTTCGCCACGGATGCCAAAATTCGGCACCAAGGGGTCTTCGTGCAGCTCTCTGCCCACACCGTGACCCGAATATTCTCTTACAACCGAGAATCCTCTCGACTCAACATAATCCTGGATAGCCGCCGAGATGTCTCCCAGGCGAGCTTTATTATGCGCTGCCTTTATTCCTTCCATCAAGGCGCCTTCGGTGACATCCATAAGTTTTTGTGCTTCTGGGCTTACTTTTCCTACCCCTACAGTTATGGCAGCGTCTCCGTGAAAGCCCTGGACGATGGCTCCAAAGTCGAGAGAGACTATGTCGCCTTCGTTAAGCCGTCGTGCTGAGGGTATACCGTGAACTACTTCGTCGTTTACCGAGACGCAGAGGGATGCTGGAAAGCCACGATACCCTTTGAAAGAAGCTCGGGCGTCGTGCTTCTTCAGCTCTTCCACAGCCACGGTATCCAATAGTCGTGTCTGTATTCCAGGCCGCACCTCTCTTCGCAGTCTTTGCAGAACGGCTGCCACTGTCTTACCAGCTTTATGCATTATAGCTATCTCTTCCGAAGACTTGATAACCGTCATCTGACCTTGGCAGAGCCGAGGGCCTCCAGTACGCTCTCAGACACCTGCTCAATGCCCAGCTTGCCGTCTATTTTCACCAGCTTGCCTTTCTCCTGGTAGTAATCAAGCAGTGGGGTGGTCTGGGCAAAGTAGACCTTAAGGCGCTCCTTAATAGTTGTCTCGTTATCGTCAGGGCGTTGATATAGCTCTCCGCCGCATCTGTCACATTTACCGCTGGTTTTGGGCGGAGAAGTTACCTCATGGTAAGGCGCCTGGCATTGGCGACAAACCCAGCGCCCGCCCAGCCGTTTCATCAGTTCTTCTTCTGGAACATCGATATATATTGCTTTGTCTAGGGCTTTGCCACGTTCCGCCAGAGCTTTGTCCAGTGCCTTAGCCTGCTCCAGAGTTCGTGGGAAGCCATCGAAGACGCATCCTTTAGCACAGTCAGGCTCGTTGAGTCGCACTGATATTACCTGGATAGTTACATCGTCAGGTACCAATGCGCCTTTTTCCATGTAGCTTTTCACCAACTCGCCCAACTTTGTCCCCTTCTGAACGGCTTGTCGGAACAGGTCGCCAGACGCCAGGTGAGGCAACTTGAACTCCTTGGCGATAACAACTGCCTGAGTTCCCTTGCCTGCCCCCGGGGCACCTAATAAGACAAGATACATAGTCTTCTTACCTGAGGAATCCTTCATAGCGGCGCATGGTTAGCTGTGCCTCTATCTGTTTCATGGTATCCAGAGCTACACCGACGACGATGAGCAAGCCGGTGCTGGACAAAGTCAATACACCGACATCTGTGATTTCTCGTACAAAGAAAGGCATGATTGCTATAAAAGCCAGGAAGAGCGCTCCACCCCAGGTAATACGGCTGATGACTTTGTTGAGGTAGTCGGTGGTGGGCTTGCCGGGGCGTACACCGGGTATGAAACCGCCCTGGCGCTGTAGAGTGCGAGCCAGGTTCATCTGCTCAAATATGACCATGGTATAGAAGAAAGCAAAGGCGACAACCATAAGGAAATAGAGCCCCCAGTAGATGAAACCCAGGGGCAACGATGCATCGGGACTGAACCATTCTACAATCTTGCTAGCCAAATTTGGCTCCTGGCCGGGGGCTGCAGCAAAATAGCTAGCGACTGTGCCGGGGAAAATAACCAGTGACATAGCGAAGATGAGGGGTATCATACCTGCGGTGTTGACTCGGAGCGGGATAAATGTCGAACCTGATTGGCGATACATGCGCGCACCGCGGAAAGCAGTCTTGGCATACTGAACCGGAATCCGCCGATGTGCCTCGGTGAACACCACGATAACAAACATAATGGCGAGGGCAAAAATAGCGAAGATGACAACTCCTATCCAGTTCTCCTTGGCTATCATGCCACGGCCGATCATTTCCGGCAGTCCGGCCACGATGCCACCGAAGATGATGATGGACACGCCGTTGCCGATGCCGCGCTCGGTAATCAGCTCACCCAACCAGACCAGGAAGACGGTCCCGGCTACGAGCGAGGTAATCATAGCCACGGTTGCCAGGGCACTGGCTTCGGTGATAACGCCCTGATTTCTGAGCAGTGCTAACTGAGCGTAGCCCTGGAGGGCAGCCATCGGTACCATCAGCCAGTGCGTAAACTGGTTAATCCTTTTCCTCCCAGATTCGCCTTCCTCAGATAAGGCTCTGAGCTGAGGGATAACAGGAACCATGAGCTGCATGATAATTGAAGCGGTGATGTAGGGATACACGCCCATAGCTGCCACGCTGAAGTTTCTCATGGCGCCACCGCTGAACAGGTCAAGCATGCCCAGTAGCTGGTTCTCCTCAAATAGCTTGGCCAGTGCCGTGGGGTCAACGCCTGGCATGGGCACATGCGCCACGAATCTGAAGACCACGAGCATGCCCAGGGTAAAGAGTAGACGCTGTCTCAGGTCGGGGAGGGAGAAGGCATCCTTTAATGCCTGAATCAGGCGCGGTCTGGTTTCCCTCTGCTGCATCCTATATCCTCTCTATTTTCCCACCGGCATCGGATATCTTCTTTTCGGCAGTGGCAGAGAACATGTTTGCTTTTACTACGAGCGGGCGGTCAAGTTCACCATTGCCCAATATCTTAACTTCCTGTTTCAGCGACTTTATCAGCCCCGCTCTGTACAGTTCATCTGGGGTTACTTCGGTATTGGGGGCAAAGCGCTGTAGGCTAGCCACGTTGATGATGCTGAATTCCTTTTTGAATATGTTGGTAAATCCACGCTTTCGTGGCAGGCGCTTGATGAGTGGCAATTGTCCGCCTTCAAAGCCCAGGCGAACTCCGCCACCAGAGCGCGACTTTTGTCCTTTTAAGCCTCTACCGGAATAGGAGCCGTGACCGCTACCATCGCCACGCCCTACGCGTTTTCTCTTGTGTTTGGCACCTATCGGCGGCTTTAACTTACTTTGATCCATCTATAGTTTCCGTTCTGACCAAATGATTGACCTTTGCTAACATGCCCCTAATGGCCGGGGTATCATCGTGTTCCACTGTCTGGTTAAGGCGATGAAATCCTAAGGCTCGCAAGGTAAGCCGTTGTTTCCTTACGTAGCCGATATCGCTCTTTTGCCAGGTAATGCGCAGCTTCTTAGCCATTGCCTTCGGTCTCCTCGAGTTGAAGCTCTGTCTTGCGCCTGGCAATAGCTTCTCCGGGATTTCTGAGGCTGGACAAAGCTAGCAAGGTAGCCTTGCAAACATTGACCGGGCCCTTACTTCCCATGGATTTGGTAAGCACGTCTTTGATGCCCGCGGCTTCGACCACAGCCCTGACCCCACCGCCAGCGATGGCCCCGGTACCAGGCGAAGCTGGCTTAAGCAGCACCCTGGCAGCTCGGAACTTGGCCAATATCTCGTGGGGGATGGTAGTGCCGCTCATGGGCACCTTGATCAGGCTTTTGCGAGCGCTAACACCGGCTTTGCGGATGGCTTCTGGCACTTCCCTGGCCTTGCCCAAGCCTACGCCAACGTGTCCGTTGCCATCGCCGACAACGACGACAGCTCTGAAATTAAGGCGCTTGCCGCCTTTTACCACCTTGGCCACGCGGTTAAGCGCCACCAGCTTTTCAGTCAGCTCCAGGTCGCTGTAGTCAATCTTGCTTTGGGGAACTATCTCTCTGGTAATCGCTTTCATTAGAAAACCTCAAAACTCCAATCCAGCTTTTCGGGCAGATTCAGCCAGGGCTTTGATTCGGCCGTGGTACTTGTAGCCACCTCGGTCGAAGACGATACTTTTGATACCCTTATCTAATGCGCGCTTGGCTATCAGCCCACCTACTAATTCGGCAGACTCAGTTTTCTTTTTGCCATTGATTTTTTCACTTATCTCTTTGTCCAGAGTGCTGGCTGAGATAAGGGTATGACCTGCTGCGTCATCTATAATCTGGGCGTAGATATGATTCAAGCTGCGAAAAATGCTGAGCCGGGGCCTGGTTTCTGTCCCACAAACTCTGGCTCTTATGCGGGCATGGCGGCGTCTTCGCGCTAGCCTCTTCAGTTCAACTTTGTTACCCATAAGTATCTACTACCCTTTCTGTGCAGCCTTGCCTGCCTTACCGGGCTTCAGATGCAGCCTTTCGCCGGCATACTTGATGCCCTTGCCTTTGTATGGGTCTGCAGGGCGTAATGCTCGAATCTCTGCAGCTACTTCACCGACAAGTTCCTTGTCAATGCCGCTCACCTTTATTTTGTTGGTGCCTTCCACCACGGCGTCGATTCCGGGTGGCAGATGGAACTCTATTGGTTTATTGAAGCCGACCTGCAGTGAAAGTCCTTTGTCTATTTTCTGTGCCCTGTAGCCGACACCGTTAATCTCAAGTGTCTTCTCAAAACCATTGGTCACTCCCTGGACCATGTTGGACAGGAGGCTGCGGGTCAAGCCGTGCAGCGAGCGATGGACTTTGTTATCGCTGGGACGTGCCACGGTCAGGATGCCATCTTTCAACGTTATGGCCATGTCCGAGTGGAAGGAGCGGGATAGCTTGCCCTTGCTGCCCTCCACCGTCACATGTGTGCCTTTGATTTCTACTTTTGTGCCTTGCGGCACAGTTATGGGAGATAATCCTACTCGCGACACAAAGTCACTCCTAAAATCCTAATTACCAAACAGAGCATAGCAGTTCACCACCCAGGTTCTTGCGCCAAGCCTCCTGGCCGGTCATAATCCCCTTGGAAGTGGAAACCATGGTAATGCCCAAGCCGCCGTAGACGCGCGGGATCTCGTGCTTACCTACATATACCCTCATGCCGGGCTTGCTCACCCTCTCCAGCCCTACAACGGCCGGCTGCTCATCGATATATTTCAACACGATTTTTATCATGCGTTGTGGCTTGCCTCTGAGTACGGTATAGTCAGAGATGAAGCCTTCATCTTTCAGAATCCTGGCGATAGACATTTTGGTCTTAGAAGCTGGAATCAGCACGCTGTCATGGCGAGCCATGATGGCGTTCCTGATCCGGGTCAACATATCAGCTATTGGGTCAGTAACCGACAATGAACACCTCCAGAACTTCTAATCACCAGCTTGACTTTCTCACCCCAGGGATCTCACCCCTGAGCGCTAACTCGCGGAAACAGATACGGCACATACCGAATCTGCGGATATAGGCGCGAGGCCTTCCACAAATCTTGCATCGATTATGCTGCTGCACCCTGTATTTCCGTGGGCGTTGTGCTTTTAATATACTAGATAATTTTGCCATACTCTATGCGAACCCCTTATTTCTTGAAAGGCATGCCCAGAGACTGGAGCAAACTCCTGCCTTCCTCATCCGTGGCTGCGGTGGTAACAATTGTTACCTCTAGTCCTCGCAGCTTATCAACTTTATCGTAATCTATTTCAGGGAAAACTATCTGTTCCTTTATGGCCAGCGTGTAGTTGCCCTGTCCATCGAAGGAATCAGTCGATGTTCCCTGGAAATCGCGTATGCGTGCCATCACCACATTGACCAATTTGTCAAAGAATTCATACATGCGCTTGCCGCGCAGGGTTACCATCATGCCGATGGGCATGCCAGCCCTGAGCTTGAAGGCAGCGATTGACCTTTTAGAGCGAGTTATCACCGGGTGCTGTCCGGCGATAGCTGTAAGGTCTGTCTCTGCTGCTTCCAGGGCTTTGGAATTCTGTATCGCCTCGCCCAAGCCGATATTCAAAACAATCTTCTCCAGGCGTGGTACTTGCATCACGTTTTTATACCCGAACTTCTTTTTCAGCTCGGGCACCGTATCCTTAGCGTATTTTTCTTTCAAACGAGACATTCTCAGCTATATCCTAATTTAGTCAATCAATTCATCGCAAGAACGGCAGAACCTGGCCCTGCGGCCATCGTCCATAACGCGGAAGCCGATACGAGCCGGTTTGTTGCACTTATTGCACACCAACATCACGTTAGACATGCCGATTGGCGCTTCCAACTCGATGATACCAGCCTGCCTGGCGGCACCGCGGGCTCGAGCGTGGCGCTTGACCATGTTCACACCTTCCACTATTACGCTATCTTTCTTGGGGATAACACGCCGCACCTTTCCCTTTTTCCCGTTGTCCTTGCCGGCGATAACAAGGACAGTATCGTTCTTTCTGATCTTCACGTTACAAAACCTCGGGTGCCAGCGACACAATCTTCATGAAATTCTTGTCTCTGAGTTCTCTGGCTACAGGTCCGAATATGCGAGTGCCCTTTGGGTTATCCTTATCATCCAGGATGACGGCAGCGTTCTCATCAAATCTGACATAGGTGCCATCGGGACGGTGGTATTGTTTATTTGTGCGCACTACCACTGCTCGTACCACGTCGCCCTTCTTAACCACGCCGCCGGGAATGGCGCGCTTTACCGACGCAATTATGATATCGCCCACCGTAGCGTATCTTCGACGAGTACCGCCGGGTACGTTGATGCACATAATCTGTCGGGCGCCAGTATTATCAGCTACTTTAAGTCGGCTGTAAGGTTGAATCACTTTCCTCTGCTCCCAACAATTCCTTGTCGATTTCGGCAGGTTGCAACTCGGGCATTTCTTTATGCGCCATGATTTCCGCTACACGCCACCTTTTGTCCTTGGACAGGGGGCGTGCTTCGATGATTCTCACGGTGTCGCCAATTCTGCAGGTGTTCCCTTCGTCGTGCGCTTTGAACTTCTTGGACTGCCGGACCACCTTCTTGTACAGTGGATGGCGGCCGATGGTCTTCACCAGGACCACCACGGTCTTATCCATCTTGTCGCTGACCACGATACCGGTTCTAGTCTTTCTCTTAGTTTCCATAGCCTAACTTATCCCGAGCTCTCGCTCTCTTTGTATCGTCTTCATTCTGGCTATTCTCTTCTTGACCTTTGGCAGTTCCCGATGGTTTACCAACTGGCGCGTAGCCAGGCGAAAACGCAGGTTAAACAGCTCCTGGCGTGCTTCTTCCAGGCGCTTAGCCAGTTCTGTATCGCTAAGGGAGCGGATCTCTTCTTTCTTCAAAATTTTTTCCTCAGAATTAGCTACCTGTTCCCTTGACTACAAACCGTGCTTTGATCGGCAACTTATAGGCGGCCAGATGCATGGCTTCTTTAGCCATTTCTTCCTTAATGCCTGCTATTTCGAAAAGCATTCTTCCAGGCTTGACCACGGCCACCCAGTGGTCCGGTGCACCCTTGCCACTGCCCATTCTCGTCTCAGCGGCTTTCTTGGTCACCGATTTGTCCGGGAAGACGCGAATCCACATCCTGCCGCCGCGGCGCAGATAGCGCACCATGACACGCCGGGCTGCTTCGATCTGTCTGGCAGTAACCCAGGCGCATTCCTCGGCCTGCAGCCCGAACTCACCAAAAACGATGGCATTCCCCGAATTTGCCTTCCCCTTCATCCGTCCTCGGTGGACTTTACGAAACTTGACTCGCTTCGGTTGTAACACTTTCTCTCGCTACCTCAGGAACGATATTACCCTTGTAAATCCATACCTTTACCCCTATCTTACCCATGGTGGTATGGGCTTCAACAAAGCCATAGTCGATATCAGCGCAGAGTGTATGCAGTGGCAACTGGCCTTTTAAGATGGTTTCACGGCGGGCGATTTCATTGCCACCGAGCCTGCCGGCGCAGCTTATCTTTATTCCTTTGGCGCCGGCTTGCATGGTGCGGAAAGCGGTTTGCTTCATGGCACGCCTGAAAGCCACCCTGCGCTCAAGCTGGTCAGCAAGATTCCTGGCCACTAGAACAGCTTCGGTCTCTGGCTGGTCAACTTCTTTGATAGATAATCGTACCTTTTTGCCGCAGCTTTTTTCCAATGCTACCCTCAATTCCTCTGCTCGCTGGCCACCGCGGCCAATGATGATGCCCGGGCGGGACGAATACACCGTTACTAATATCTCGTTGCCCTGGTGGTCGGTTTCCACTCGGGCCACGCCACCTTGTTTGCATTCTCTCTCCACCAATCGGCGTAACTTCAGGTCCTCTTGTAGAAAATCCGTGTAATGCTTTTCGGCAAACCATTTGGCCTGCCAACTGCGGATGGTGCCGATTCTAAAGCCGTACGGGTGAACTTTTTGTCCCACTTATGCCTCCTCCTCGGAAACGGAAACTCTGATGTGCGTAGTGCGTTTCAGAATTGGATTAATGCGTCCCCTGGCCTGGGGGCGGAATCTCTTAAATACATGTCCTTCATTGGCCATTATTTCAGTTACCCTCAGTTCGGAAGGCTCCAGATGGTAGTTATTCTCGGCATTGGCAGCCGCCGATTTTATGACTTTTGCCACAGCCTGGGCTGCCGGAGTCGGCGTGAATTTGAGTAATTGCAGGGCTTCTTCGACTCTCTTGCCACGCACTGTATCAGCCACCAGCTTCACTTTCCGTGGCGATATACGAACATCTTTGGCTATTGCTTTGACTTTCATTGTTTATTGCTTCTTGGCCTGTGTTGTTGCCTGGGCTTTACTCGCATGGCCGCGGAAGGTCCGCGTGTAAGCAAATTCTCCCAGTTTATGCCCGACCATGTTCTCGGTTATATAAACGGGGACGTGGCGTCGGCCGTCATGTACGCCAAGGGTATGTCCCACCATCTGCGGGACGATGGTCGAAGCACGTGCCCACGTCTTGATGACCACTTTCTCACCAGAGCGATTCAACGCTTCGATTTTCTTGAGCAGCTTGAGGTCGCAATATGGGCCTTTCTTTGCCGAACGTGACATTCTGTTACTGCCTCTTTACTTACTTCGCTGCGTTGCGACGCCTTACTATCAATTTATCCGAAGCCTTGGGGTAGATACGTGTCTTTTTCCCCAGGGCCGGCTTTCCTTTGGGCGTCTTTGGCGCCATGCCGCGTGGCGCTCGACCTTCGCCACCTCCATGCGGATGGTCACGTGGTGTCATGGCTGAACCGCGTACCGCGGGACGCCGCCCTAATAACCTGGTGCGTCCGGCTTTACCCAGCTTGACGCCCTGGTGTTCTACGTTGCCCACCTGGCCTATGGTGGCCATGCAAGTGGTCATGAAGCGGCGTACTTCTCCAGAGGGGAGACGTACCAACGAGTACTTACCTTCTTTGACCAGTAGCTGGGCCGATGTTCCGGCGCTGCGCACTATTTGGCCGCCTTTTCCTGGCTCATATTCCAGGTTATGGAGCAGGGTGCCTTCTGGAATTGCTGCCAACGGAAGTACGTTGCCTGGTTTTATCTCGGCGCCCTCGCCTGCCAGCACAGTGTCTCCCACGCCCAGTCCCAGGGGGGCCAGTATATAGCGCTTATCGCCGTCAGCGTAATGGATAAGTGCAATGCGGGCTGTGCGATTCGGGTCATATTCGATTGCCGCCACCGTGCCGGGTACGCCGATTTTATTGCGGGCAAAATCTATGACACGCATCCTTCTTTTGGCACCGCCACCGCGATGGCGTACGGTGACAACGCCCCTGCTATTCCTGCCGGACTTTTTCTTCAACGGCTTCAGCAAGGACTTCTCCGGGGTGGACCTGGTGATTTCGTCGAAGGAGACGCTCACCATGCCTCGCCTGCCCGGCGATGTCGGCCGATAAGTCTTTAGTGCCACAATTTACCTCTTAAAAAATCCTTATGGATGTCTTCTTTGCCATCGGCTCTTCCTGAGAAGCTTCCGATGCTTGTGCTTCGCCATTTTTTTTCTGCGTTTTTTTATGACAGAACCCAATTCTTAACCCCTATCGTCTAGACTCCCTCAAAAAACTCTATCTTGTCGCCTGATTCCAGCGTAACCACTGCTTTTTTCCAGGACGGGCTCGTTACCATACGCCTGCCCATTCTCTTGGTTTTTCCGGAAACGGTCATCATATTGACATCTGTCACCTTTACTTTGAAGGCTGCTTCCACTGCCTGTTTTACCAGGTTTTTGGTAGCTCTCCCCGCCACCTCAAAGGCATATTTGTTCTGCCCTTGAAGCAGGGTAGCCTTCTCGGTGATGAGCGGTCGTCTTAATACTTCGTACAGATGCATAATTAACTATAAATCCTGTTCTCAGGAGCCTCCAGCCGCCGCTTTTTGCTTAGACTTCTGGCTCCAGAGTTCCTCCGCCGTTCGTACTGCGCCCTGGGTCATCAGCAGTGCCTTGTGGGAAAGCAAATCACCTACGTTTAGCAGGCGAGCTGGTATCAGCTTCACGCCGTCGATATTTCTGGCAGACATGATAAGATTATCATCCGCTTTGTCGGTGGCGATGATAACGGAAGTGCCGACGCCCAGTGCTACCAGGGTGTCTATCATCTCGCTGGTCTTCGGTTCCTTTAATTCTAGTTTATCCACGATTCTCAGTTCGCCATCGGCGAGTTTGGCCGAGAGGGCACACTTCAGAGCGAGGCGGCGCATCTTCTTGGGCATATCTTGTCGATAGCTCCGGGGATGCGGGCCGAAAGCCACGCCACCGCCCTTGAGCATTGGTGAGCGTCTATCGCCACGACGTGCCCTGCCTGTATGTTTCTGGGCGAAGAGTTTCTTGCCGCTGCCGGTGACTTCGCCTCTCTTCTTGGTATCGGCGGTGCCCAAGCGGCGGTTAGCTAATTGTCTTAGCATAGCCTGGTGTACCACTGCCTCGTTGAATGGAACGCCGAAAACGTCGTCACTGACCTCGATGGGGCCGACCAGTTCGCCTTTCATATTGTAAACGTCGATTTTCACGTCTGCTTACCTTTAGCCTGCTTTGTTTATGAGCAACAATCCTTTGTTGTGGCCGGGGACAGCGCCTTCCACTATTAGCAGGTGGCGGGCGGGGTCAACCTGCACCACCTTTAGATTGCGCACAGTAGAGCGTATATTGCCCATTTGGCCGGCCATGCGCTGGCCCTTCCATACCCTCCCCGGGCTGGTGGTAGCACCCACAGAGCCGGGTGCTCGATGGCGGTCTGACTGGCCGTGAGTCTTGGGTCCACCTCTGAAATGATGGCGCTTGACTCCGCCGGCAAAACCCTTGCCCTTGGATATACCAATGACATTAACGCGGTCGCCTGCCTTGAACATATCCACGTCAATCTTTTGTCCAACCTTGACTGAAGTGATGTCCTCGACAGCAAATTCGCGCAGGTGCTGCAACTGGCCGCAGTCTTTTAGGTGGCCTTTTTCTGCCTTGTTCAGACGCTTGGTTTCGCCAAAGCCCAACTGCACGGCATCGTAGCCGTCATTTGCTTCGGTCTTGACCTGTGTGACAAAACAGGGTCCAGCTTCAATAGCCGTCACCGCCACTTCTTCCCCACCCTCGAAGAGCTGGGTCATGCCTATCTTTCTGCCGATAATCCCGCTAACCATATCAATGCCTATAGTCTGATATCTACTTCTACTCCTGAGGGCAGTTGGATCTGGGTCAACGCATCTATCGTCTTGGAGGTTGGCCCCAGGATATCTATGAGTCGTTTGTGCGTGCGGATTTCGAACTGCTCTCTGGAATCTTTATCTATGTGAGGGGAGCGGATGACGCAGAACTTCTGGATTTGGGTGGGTAGGGGCACCGGGCCAGCGACTACTGCGCCGGTGCGCTCTGCAGTCTCCACTATCTGCTGTACCGACTGGTCAACAAGTCGGTGGTCGTATCCCTTAACCTTGATGCGAATGTTCTGCTTGGGCATCTATCTTCCTCTAACCCTGGTGGTAATCTGTTCTGCCAGGTTGGCTGGCAGTTGCCGGTAGCAGTTGAACTCCATGGTATATGTAGCCCTGCCCTGGCTGAGAGACCTCAGCGCAGTGGCATAGCCGAACGTCTCTGCCAGAGGCACGAGCGAGCGGACGGTGCAGGTCTCGCCATGCGTTTCAATGCCTTCCACATGTCCTCTGCGCGCATTCAAATCGCCAATTATATCGCCCAGGAATTGGGCTGGCATCATCACTTCCAGCTTCATAATCGGCTCGAGCAAAATAGGCCTTGCTTTCTGTGCACCATTCTTCAAAGCAATGGAGCCGGCCATCTTGAAGGCCAACTCCGAGGAATCTACTTCGTGATAACTGCCATCATACAGAGTTGCCTTGATATCTACTATGGGATAACCGGCCAGTACGCCGGTCTCCAGCGCTTCTTTGATGCCCGCTTCAACGGCAGGTATATACTCTTTGGGTATGACTCCGCCTTTTACCTTGTCTATGAAGCGGAAACCGCTCTGTGGCTCTCCCGGCTCGAGCTTCAGCCAGACATGGCCGTACTGTCCACGGCCGCCAAACTGCCTGACAAACCTGCCTTCCACCTCGACCGCTTCGGTTATGGTCTCTTTGTAAGCTACTTGAGGCTTGCCTACCCTGACTGACACGTTGAATTCGCGCAGCATGCGGTCTATCAGGATTTCCAGGTGTAGTTCGCCCATGCCGGCGATAAGGCTCTGGCCTGTCTCCTGGTCGGTGCGCATCTTGAAGGTAGGGTCTTCCTCGGAGAGCTTGTTCAATACTTCACCTAGCTTATCCTGGTCTGCCTTGCTCTTGGGTTCGATGACCATGGAAAGCACCGGCTCGGGGAATCGTATCGCCTCTAGAAGGACGGGTTCGCCTATTTCACATAACGTATCGCCGGTGAAGGTATTCTTGAGGCCTACCGTGGCCGCAATGGTGCCAGTGTCAACCTCTTCGATTTCCTCACGGCGGTTGGCGTGCATGATAATGAGTCTGCCCAGGCGCTCTTTTTGTCCCTTGCTGACATTGAGCACCTGTGCCCCTACGCCTATCTTGCCTGAATAAACCCTGAAATAGACCAGTCTGCCCATAAAGGGGTCGGTGACCACCTTGAAAGCCAGCGCGGAGAAGGGGGCATCATCGCTCGGCTGGCGGGTGACCTTTTCTCCTGTCCTGGGGTCTATGGCCTCCAGGGCTGGCACATCGAGTGGTGAGGGGAGATAGTCCACCACGGCATCTAGCAAGAGTTGGATGCCTTTGTTCTTGAAAGCGCTGCCGCAGAGCACAGGGACGATGCGGTTGGCAACTGTCAGCCTTCTGGTGGCTGCCCTGATTTCTTCGACTGGTATCTCCTTGCCCTCTACGTAGAGAAGCATCAACTGGTCATCGTTTTCAGCGAGCCTTTCTATCATGGCTGAACGGCGAGCCGTGGACTCTTCCCTGAGGGATTCAGGTATGGATGTTTCCTCAGGAGGTATGGTGGCATCATCGGAGAATATCCAGGCTTTGTTTTCAATTAAATCTACAGCGCCCTGGAACTGGCTTTCTCTGCCTATGGGCAACTGTATGGGCACGGCTTTCGCCCGCAGCCGGTCTTCTATCATGTGTACCGTGTGGTCGAAGTCAGCGCCTACCCTGTCCATCTTGTTGATGAAGCAGATTCGAGGCACCTTGTATCTATCGGCCTGGCGCCATACTGTCTCAGATTGCGCTTCAACGCCGGCTACAGCATCCAGTACTACGACACCACCATCGAGCACACGAAGGCTGCGTTCTACTTCAGCGGTAAAATCGACATGTCCAGGGGTATCTATGATATTGATGCGGTAGTCCTGCCAGTGGCAGGTGGTGGCGGCAGCAGTGATGGTGATACCGCGTTCCCTTTCCTGCTCCATCCAGTCCATCACCGTTGTCCCATCGTCCACTTCGCCTATTTTGTAGGTGCGGCCGGTGTAGAACAGAAACCTTTCGGTAGTGGTGGTTTTACCTGCGTCTATATGTGCGATAATTCCTATGTTTCGCACCCTTTCCAGAGGAAAAGTCCTGGACATGACGCCGCTTCCTATACCAATACCAACCGATTTTTTCGGCTGCTGGCCCTTAGTTCTTGTTGCTGTTACCATCTGTAGTGAGCAAAAGCCTTATTTGCCTCGGCCATCTTATGAGTATCCTGTCTCTTCTTCACAGCAGCTCCTTGACCTTGCGAGGCATCTATCATTTCTGAAGCTAGTTTTTCTGCCATTGACCTGCCGCTACGTGACCTGGAGCTGTCTATGAGCCAGCGCATGGCCAGTGCCATTCCTCTATCAGGGCGGACCTCAACAGGAACCTGGTAGGTAGCGCCGCCGACACGTCGTGACTTTACCTGTAACAGAGGTGTAGCATTTTTAATTGCCTGGTCGAAAACCTCTACTGGCTCCGACTTAGTTTTCTCTGCGATTAGGTCCATTGTATTGTAAACAATAGTGCGGGCGGTAGATTTCTTGCCATCGACCATTATCTTGTTGATAAACTTGGCCATGACCAGGTTTTTATACTTGGGGTCATACGGGGTCTCCCGTTTGATTAACTTAGCACGTCTTGACATTTATTCCCCCGTGGCCGGTGCTGGCGCAGCGGCTCTTACCAAGGGGCCCTTGCCTCGCTTGGCTCCGTACTTGCTGCGTCCCTGCTGCCGATTCTCTACTCCGCCGGTGTCAAGTGTGCCTCTGATGATATGGTAGCGGACGCCGGGCAAGTCTTTCACTCTGCCCCCGCGGATCAGCACCACCGAGTGCTCCTGCAAATTATGTCCCTCGCCCGGGATATAGGCGGTTACTTCGATGTGGTTGGTCAGCCGCACGCGGGCGATTTTGCGCAGTGCAGAATTCGGCTTCTTCGGCGTCATGGTCTTCACCTGCACGCAGACACCGCGCTTCTGTGGCGAGTTGTTACCGCGTGTGACCCTATTCTTCAGGGAATTGTAGGTAACATTCAATGCCGGGGCCTTGGTCTTTCTGGAGACCTTCGCTCGCCCCTTGCGGACTAATTGATTAACCGTCGGCATATTGAACTTATTCCTTTTTTCCTTGAATTTCCACCAATTAAAAAGCCACCTAGTTGCTCACCGGTTTTCTTTCCCTTGAGGGATCGCGTCCCGGTTCAACCAGCCGGCTTAATCAGCTTGGTAAAGCAGACGAGTGGCTAGTAGACGCTAACGGTTCAATATAGCACAATCGCCTGGGACAAGTCAACAACGAGGGGGAAAGCCCACTGCTGCAATCACTACTTGTTGCAGTGTTTTCCCTGCTCATTATTGTAGTAATCGTTGTATCCATCGCCGTCATTATGGCACTACAGTCGCATTTATCGCAGACTCAGTGTATCATAGTACATTGTATTCAGATAGAACGCAAGTCTAACCACGTATTGAAAGCGCCTGTAAGGAGGTAATAGCAATGTTAGTCGTTGCTGCCACGTTGAAAGCAGCCCAGGGCAAGGGCGACGAACTGGAGAAGGAATTCCGCAAGCTCATCCCCGAAGTCCACAAGGAGCCGGGTACTCTGACCTATATTGTCCATCGCGCCCTAGATGATGCCGACAAGTTCCTGGTCTATGAGAGATATGAGAACAAAGAGGCGCTGGACTACCACACCTCAACGCCTCACTTTAAAGAGTTCTTCAAAACTGCTGGCAGCCTGGCCGAAGGCCGCCCCGAGATAAACTTTTATAGGGAGATTTAGCCGTATCACCCACTTCCACTACGACACATGTGGAGTGCTCTACAAAACGGATTGGCGATAGGCGCCAATGACGCTCAGGTAGGTGTCGCAGCCTGTCCGCCTTGCCGTATTTGCCTTTTGGCCGAGCAGTTGAACATCCCCACAATTTTCAAGGAGTTCGATGTGGGCCAGGATTTCGTTGAGAGCCATGGTTTTGCCCATGCCCTGGAGCAGGGCTGGGGGGAA
>VGOF01000006.1 GCA_016875975.1 Chloroflexota bacterium
TCATCCCTGTGCTGTGTATGGAGTATTTTCGAGGGAAGACAGCCCAGTAGGTGGCAGCCACAAGTACAGCTACTGCCAGCAAAGTAATTGCCCCTTCTATATCCTTGCCAACCATGTAACCGGCTCCGACCACGGCAAATAAAGCTGGCAGCGCCATCAATGATTTCATCCACACATCATAGTACGGCTTATCTTCGTAAACTGCAGAATTCATTTCACGCCTTCCTTTCCGAGTGGGCTTCAAGTGCAGCCGTTGTGCAATCAAGAGCCTTTAGCTATACATATTAGCTGAGAATACCTCATAATGCTACATGACGTGGGGAGCGTGCGAGGGACAATCCTGCTCACGACTGGCGGGAAATTCTAAATTCTAAGCACCAAATCCTAAACAATAGCAAAGTTCAAATGCTCCAAGTTCCAAACTGCGCAGCCATGCAACGCTTACTACCACTTCAAAGGCTCAATTGGTGTAAAATGGCGAGATGACGCTTATGCCAAGGAGGACATGAGATGCCTACGGCACAGGTTGGGGACATCAACATCTACTATGAGAGCCAGGGCAATGGAGAGCCATTGCTGCTAATCATGGGCTATGGTCAATACTCGGCACTGTGGGCACCGCTGGTGCGTGACCTGTCCCTGTCATTCCGTGTTATTTCCTTCGATAACCGCGGCACCGGCCGTAGCGACAAGCCAGACGTACCCTATACCATGAAGATGATGGCTGACGATGCCAAGGGGCTGTTGGACGCTATCGGCATTGACTCGGCACATGTATTTGGCATGTCCATGGGAGGCATGATAGCGCAGGAGTTTGCGCTCAGCTATCCCAACAAGCTAAGAAGCCTCATCCTGGGCTGTACCCACTGCGGAGGGACAAATACGATACTGCCCTCCCAGGAGGCGCTGGCATTTCTCCTTGGCCCGGAAATGGCCAAGCTGCCAGTAGAGGAGCGAGCCAGGCAAACCGTGCACTGGCTATGGACCAGGGAATATATCGACAACAATCCCAGGGCTGTGGAATTGTTCGTTGCCGTCACCGCGGAGTATCCCACGCCGCTGCATGGCTATAGATGCCAGGCAAAAGCCATCATGGGACATGACACCTACGACCGGCTGCCCCGGATTAAGGCTACCACCCTGGTGATAACGGGCGATGCCGACAGGCTAATTCCAGCCGAGAACTCCAGGATTCTGGCCTCCCGGATACCGAATGCCGAGCTGGTTATCCTGGAGAACTCGGGACATGGATTCGTCACCGATGCCCGGGAAAAAGCCACCGGGGAGATACTCGATTTTCTAAGCCGTCACTCAACAGAGAATAGAGAACCTGGCCGCTGAGCCTATAATTTCGTGGTCGCTCGCAGACCTATCCCCTTCTTCTCAGCCGTGGAATGAACATGGGCACGTGCTCCTTGTAGTCCCGGTATTCCTGGCCGAACCGTATCTCTAATTCTTTTTCTTCCACTGCCTTGATGAACAGGGCATAGAGCAGGAGAGGCAGAGGTGCGAAGACGAATATAAGAGATAGCGAGCCGGTATACAATCCCAGCCCTTCCAATATGAGCCACCCACCTAATGCCATAGGGTTTCTGACATATCCGTAGAGACCAGTGGTGACCAGCTTCGGCGGCGGGCTGGTGGGCACAGGAGTGCCCCTGGTCAGGAAAAACCGTGTGACAGTCCAGCCGGCGATGGTGATGCCGGCGAGGAAGACGAGTGTTGCCAACCCGTATCTCCACCAGGCTTCAGGCAGGTGTGGCAAGCCGAGCCAATTATCCACCGGGGATGCTGAGAGGACGAAGAGCGTGATGATACCGAAGAAGATTATGGCAGCGATGGGTGTGACGATAGCCCTGCGTCTTCTATTACCGGTGACCACCCTGTTTATGCCCTGTGCCCATTTGTCCCAGATGCTCATTAGTTTTTCCTTTCCAGCAATATCGTCTCAACCTCAATGGCTAGCCGCCTGCTCACGTTAGGTATAGCTAGCAAATTCTTCAATCCTGTCACTAGCATATAGCCCTTCACTGCTCCTGTCCAGTTGCCCGCAGCCTGGATGCACAATTTTGAGGCATAGTCTATAATCATACTAACCGCCAACCATTGGCAAGCAACAAATAGAGTTCTCAGGCTTTCCCCCAAAAAGTACAAGCAGAGCCGGGTAAAGGGGGTGGCACTAGATAAGAAACAGATGGTTACCGTAACAGGCAAATTCAAAAAGTAGGACTAGGAGGAGAAATGAAGAGAAACCGACCATTGAGCTTAGCTTTCACGTTCCTGGCAGTGCTCTTGCTGGTGTCGTGCACAGGGCCGGCTCAACCCAGAGAGCCATACAAAATCAGCGAGACCGCCATACGCAATCACCACCAAGCACTTTATGATATAGCGACAAAGGCGGAAGGGTTAGACGCTGGAGTACGGCTTAACGAAGCCGGCGACAAGGCAGCCCAGTACCTGCTGCAGGGTTTCAAGGACGCGGGTCTGCAGAATGCGCGGTTTGAGGAATTCTATCCCCTGCGCTGGTGGCCTGAGAAATATGAGCTTATTGCTCTTACTGGCTCCGACGCTGCTGGCAAGAAGCTAACAGCTTTCCCCCTGTGGTACTGCGAAGGTGTTAAGGACAGGGAACTTGAGCTGGTATCTGTAGGCTACGGAACGCCGGGAGAGTGGCTGGACGTGGATGTCGAGGGCAAAGCTGTGCTGATGGATATGAAGCGCATCCTGCACTTCATTCCGTCTTACAATTACACCATGGGCAAAAACTTGGCTTTAAGCAACGGAGCAGCAGCACTGATAATAGCTGATACCCTCATAGACTCGCCCAGCGGAAACCCCATCGGTGATGGAGGGAAAATAAAGGACCAGAAGGGAATAGACCCAAAGCTGTATCCTCTCCCTACTCTCAGCATTGGCAAGAGCGATGGAGACTTCCTGAGGAACGCCGTCAAGGCTGGCCCCACGAAAGTCAGGATTAACCTGGAGTACACCATGACTGAGGGCCGTACGGTAAACGTAGTTGGCGAGCTTCCGGGAAATGGGAAAATAGACGAGTATATTATAGTTGGCGGGCACTACGATACCTGGTTCCAAGGTGCCGTTGACAATCATGGCTCGCAGGCGAGCATGTTGGAGATGGCAAAGTATTTTGCCAAGATGCCTCAAGCCGAGAGGAATCGCCACCTCATCTTCGTATCGCTGTTCGGCCACGAATTTGGCAATGCTGCTATGGGCCACGCCGCCTTCGTGGAGAAACATGCTGACATCAAGGAAAAGGTAACCTGCTTCCTCAATATCGATGGCTCTGGCTCCTGGGGTTATGAAGAGAAGGACAACACCGGTGAGATATATCCTACAAATAAAGATGATAAATCCGGCATCTTTGCCACCAGTTGGCCGCTGGTCGGAATCGCCGAAGAGTCAACTTATGGGCTTGCCAAAGGCCCATGGGGACAGTATCCCATAAACTCGATGGTGGCCGATTTAGGCGGTCCTCTTTTTGAGGCAGGATGGCCCTGCCTGCTGATAATCTCCAAGCACATCTACTATCATACAATGCTGGATACCATGGAGAAAATAACACCGGACCAGGTCTACCGGCGAACGCTGATGAACATAAGCATCATAAACAGGCTGCTTAACTCGCCCCCGGGATACCTGATTGCAGTTGACGGCAATCCCAACCGACAAAGAGAGGTGAAAGAGATCGCCGATGTGTCCATACAGGTGATACCTGATACTATCAGGGAAGGCAGCATGGTAATGGCCTGGCCCGGCTACTGGGATATAGACATGGTCATAAGGCCCGATGGTGTCACCTATGACTTTGGAGACGGCACGCCCTCGGTGACCAGGCTGGCAACCAATCATGTATATCTCAAAGAGGGCGCTTATACCATCACCATGACTGTGAAGGATGCGCGAGGGCGCACTGGAGTCGCCAAGCGAACTATAACGGTAACGAAGTAGCGTGCGAAGCTCCAAAACAACGTGATTTTCGCAGGGGCGGGTTTCAAACCCGCTGAATATCGTTGCCTTGCCAGCCCTCCTCGCCGGGTGGGTAGGAGGTAATTCCCTCTTGGGCCAGCACCTGCCGGGCTGATTCCAGCGCCTTGTCAACAGATGCCTTCAGCTTCGGGCCGGGCTTGATGTCCAGCCATGCCCGCTTTGATTCGCCCAGGTTGTGGTAAGGAATGAGGGTTAGCTGAAGCAGGCTATTTTCTTTCATAAAACCAGCCCATCCCTCAAGGTTTTCCCTGGTATCGGTCAGTCCTGGGATAATGGGCAGGCGCGGCCAGAGCACAGGGCCACGGCCCTGTGCTGCCAGCGTCGCCAGGATGCGAAAATTCCGCTTAATGACAGCATTTCCCATACCGCAAAGACGCCGGTGTTGCGCATCGTCGAAGACCTTCATATCGAAAAGGACCAGGTCGATGTTTGACAGGATGTCCCATACCGGCCCCTCTAGCCCCTGGTACCGACTCTGTGAATCATCGGTAGACGGTTTCCCTGGCTGCAAGTCCTCACCTGTGTCGAACTGTCCGCATGTTTCCATTGCCAGGTGTATGCCTTCGCTTTTCAAGCTGCGAGCAAGCTCGGCAGCAAAGCCAGCGTGCATGGTCGGCTCTCCACCGGTGAAGGTAACGCCACCCCCCGATGACCTGAAAAAGGGATACTCGGGGCGAAGCTCCTCCAGTACGGACTCTACAGTTTGAGGAGTTCCAAAGCATACCAGAGCGCCAGTTGGACAGCGGCTGGCACAGGTAAAGCAGAGGCGACATCGTTTACGGTCCCTCTTGCCAACAGCCAGCATAGCCTTTTCGGTGCAAACGTTGACGCAGGTCTGGCAGTTGATGCAGAGATGCGCCTTGAAGCCCAATTCCCGCTCGGTGCTCCATGATTCCGGGTTTTGGCACCAGACACAGCGTAGCGGGCAGCCCTTGAAAAAGACCAGGCTGCGCACCCCGGGCCCGTCATGCAGGCAGAAATGCTGGATGGAGAAGACCAGCGGCTGTGCCATCGCGCCGCTATCCGGTTGTGTGCGCAGTCCTCTCAATAATCTCATCCTGGACAGCCGACTGGAGGTCATTGAAATAGGCGCAGTAACCTGCCACGCGAACGACTATCCCGGGATAAGCCGCAGGATTGGCTTTAGCTGCCCGAAGTACTTCGCCATCCAGGACGTTCACCTGGAGTTGCATGCCGCCCTGGTCGAAGTATGTATCGAGGAGGCTCCGCATGGCGCGCTGGCCACCTATCCCCTGAACCACCTTCTTGTCGAACTTGAGATTGAGTGCACAGCAGTTAGCCCACTTGCTGCTATCGAGTGCAGCCGCCGAGCGCAGCACGCCTGTAGGGCCGCGGCGTTCGACGCCATCAACCGGTGATAGACCGTTCGACAATCGCCAGCCGGCCGGCCTCCCGTTGGGCATAGCGCCGGTGATGCGGCCGAAGCCCAGGTGGCAGGTCATGGAGTAAATCCCGGACACGTAGCGGCCCCCTCGGCTATTGACATGGGATTTAACCGCATCAGAAAAGACATCCGCCGCCAGTTGAACCAGGCGGTCGGCCTCCGCATTGCCGTTTCCATAGCGGGGTAAGCGATTGGCCAGCTCAGCACGCAAGGGCTCATGCCCGCGAAAGTTGGACTTGAGGATGCGGACGAACTCGTCAAGCGTGAAGCGATGGTCGTCGAAAACAACTTTTTTGAGAGCGTAAAGCGAATCGCCCACGTCGGCAAGGCCAACGGCCTGAATTGAAGTAAGGTCATATAGTGCTCCACCCCAGGTAACGTCACGGCCAGACTCAAGGCAACCCTCGGTAATCATGGAGTTCACCGGCGTAGGACGCCAGATGCGGTAGACCTCCTCCAGCCAGCCGATTACCTTGGCCATCTCGTCCACCGCATCACAGACCTGAACTCGAAAAGCCTCTACCACATCTTCGAATGTGCGCATCTCGCTGACAGGTGGCGTGGCGGCCCCGGTTCTGCGCCCGGTGAGATTCCATCCCATAAATCGCCGCCCACGGTTAAGAGCTAATTCCAGACACAGAGCCAGGTTGAAGAGAGCGGCATCCGAGGAGTTGTAGGTCCGCCCCTGGCTTCCCATCTCTACACAGCCGATTACTGCATAGTCCCGGGCATGCGCTGTGGCTATCCCCGCTTGTTCCAGGGCTTGGACCACAGCCGAATCGCCGAAGAAAGATGGCTTGCCACAACCAAGCTGAACTACCTGTACCGCCTTTTCTAGGAACCAGGCAGGGCTTCCCTTATGTACTCTAACATGCAGCGATGGCTCACGTGTGCGGATTTGCGCATAGGCATCAAGGAACAGGCCGGATAGCTCATTGGTCACATCGTTTCCCTCAGCGTCCGTCCCCCCCAGGGTAATGCCCTGTGCCACACCGTTGCCGCTGAAGAACTGGTCTATGCGCTCGGAATAGAGAGGCATTGTCTCGCAGGCCTTAAGCTCAAAGCTAGCAAGTAGCTCGGCTGCCTTCTCAGGAGTAAGACGCCCGCTCTCAATATCACGGAGGTAAAGGTGGTAGAGGGCCTGGTCAATGCGTCCAAAGGACAGGCCTTGCTCAAAGTCTTCAAGATTCAAAGCTATATGGACAAGCCAACATGCCTGAAGCCCTTCCTGCAATGTCCGTGCCGGTTCGTAAGGCACATGTCGGCAGGTAGCAGCCAGACCCTGGAGTTCTGCCCGGCGTTCTGCCGTTGTCGTTTCCTCTGCGGCCAGCCGTTCGGCCTCATCGGCCAGATTAGCGGCCATCTGCCGAATGCCAGCGATGGTAATCCGGATAGACCGGTAAAAGGCAAGCTGGTCAGGGGTGAGATGAGTGCCGTCGCTCAAAGCGCCAGTCTTTATACGTTGCTCTGCCATCTCGTCGGCGCGTCGGAGGCCAAGGCGAACCACGTTCCAGTAGCCCCCTACCTGGTGGGCGATGCCTGCCTCTTCGGTTATGAAGTAGCGCTTAGCCCGAAAGAAATCCAGGAAGTGCGAAATCCGACCAAAGCGTAGTAGGGTCTTCCCGCCAATACTGCTCCTGATATAGCGTAACCCCACGCCAAGCAGCCGCCACTTCTCGCCAGTGGTAAGCTTTAGCGGTATCCTTCGCCGCTCCAGGCGGAAGATGTCCTCCAGTATGTTTATCGAGCCGCCCTCTGGATAGTAGTTGCCAGCGATGCGCTTTGAGGTCATGTTTCCAATTATGAGTTCACCTGCGTAGATGCGCGGCTTGCGGTGAGCAAAAATATAAGATAGGGCCAGGGCACGCTTGACCAGGGGGTGTTCGGCCTTAGCCTTGCGTCCCTCCGCAGAGCGCCAAAACTCCGCCAGCAGAGCCGGTCGTTCCAGGCAGATGGAATAAGGCGTGGCGAAAAGGTCAGCCTTGATTTCTGCTATGCGTTCCGATGGCTCGAAAAAGGGGCCAGGTTGTTTCGGCTCTTTCGTCAGGCGAGATGTCGGCTGTTGTGCAATTTTCATCTTTCCCCTCCTATGTGCCCTGGTGCCGAAGAAGACTATGGAAGTGATTCGGAAGGATTAGACGCCTCCCTGAATAGGATTATATGGGGCTACAGGTGCCGTGTCAAATCACCAGATTTCTATTTGGGACAAGGTTAGCTGACCTGTGATACAAATTGGAATAAAAGTCACATACAATGATTCTGATTTGACCTACAATAGAGAAAGATTAAAAGTGGAGGTAAGACCATGAACAAGAACATTAAAACTGCACTTATTATCGGTGGCATCGCCATTGCTATTCTGATAGTGGTTCCCTGGCTTTGGGGAGGCCTGTCAGGATGGCGAAGCGGAAGCTGGGGAATGATGGGGCCAGGGATGATGGGTGGTTTTGGCTGGGGGTGGTTTATGCCAATAGCAATGATTCTCTTCTGGGGGCTAGTCATCTGGGGCATTGTGGTGCTGGTACGCGGCGTAGCTACGCCTGGCAACAGCGGGTCGTCCAGGGAACTGGGCTCGGCTCTGGAAGTCCTCAAGAGGCGCTATGCCCGGGGCGAAATCAGCAAAGAAGAGTTTGAGGAAAAGAGAAAAGACCTCGCCTAATCATGAGGGCAGATGCCTGTTCCTGCGTGGGCAGATAAGAATACATTGGGCTGAAGTGGCGGGGCGGTGAGCACGCCGTCTACACTGTTATCCCCGCTAGCGCCTTGGCTGCCCTGATGGCTGCTTCTCGATGTGGCTGAGTCTTGGAAAACTCGTACAGCATCATCTTGCAGGCCTGGCCCGAGCCGCCGCCGTGGGTGGCAGAATGCAGTATTGCCCCCAAACCCCAGGAGATATTTTCGATGAGCCGTACCATGCGCACTCTGTGCTCCGCCGGCACCTCGTCCACGCCCTTGAGAAACCTCTCCAGGTAGGGCGCAATCTCAGGGTTCTTCATCTCCTTTTCGCCGGGACAGCAGGCCAGGATACCGCCGGTTATGTCCTCGGCCAACCGAATCAGGTCAAAGACCGCTTTGGAGGCATAGTACTTGGCGTTGTTTGCCAGCACCGGGTCGGAGATATACCCGGCATGAGGCAATTCGAATCCTCTCACTGCCGCCGCAATGCCACAGGAGTACATGGTCTCGGTGATGGCTATCATGTCGGCTATCTTATCTTTGACGTGCGCCACCTTATCCAGGCCGTTGTACTCGGCCATGAGCTGTACGGCTGCGGTGAGCACATCAGCCCAGCCGGATTTGCAGCCGCCGGTGGTGGGCCGATGAGAGGCGCCAAATAGCCCCACCACCTCGTCCACATACTTCACCTCGCCGCAGAGGAACACACGCTCCCAGGGGACAAGGACGTCATCGAAAATGGCCACGCACTCGTGGACGCCGTATTTGATGTTCCCCAGGTCTATCTCCACGCCTTCTCGCCTGCGGTCGTCCTGTGACTGCCTGACTGAAATATGGATGATTCCCCTGGCGTTCCCCGGCACAGCGCAGGCCACGGCATAGGCCTCATCGCCTTTGCGATGTGTGGTGCTGGGCAGCACCAGCTTCTCGTGGGAGAACACCGCCCCGGTCTGGTGTAGCTTGGCACCCCTGAGCACGATGCCGTCCTTCCTCTTCTCCACTACCCGCAAGTACATGTCCGGGTCGGGCTGCTGGTGGGCAGGTATCCTGCGGTTTCCCTTGGGGTCGGTTATGGCCGGGCAGGCCAGGAAGTCGTTTTTCTGCAGGTACTTAATCCACTCGGTGAAGTTGTGGTGGTATTTAGTCCCCTTTTCGCTGTCTATCTTGTGGGTGATGAACAGGATAGGTGCAAAGGAGTTCTGGATGCACCTGAAGGAGCACATACCCAGCCGGCGGTTGCAGTAGCGGGTGATGCTCACCTTTGCCACCAGGTCGTCCACGCTTTGGGGCACGTGCTGGAACAGAGGAATCGGCTCGCCGCTGAAATGGGACTTGGTGATAATCTTGTCCTGGATTTCCGGGTCGTGGGCAAAGTCGAAAGTAGCCGCCACGGCATTGGCCGCCGCCCGCACTGCAGGATGTTCCAGGGCATTGTCCAGCTTGCCTCCATCGATGTAGATGGAGAACTTCATCTTCTCGATGCTATCCAGGTATTCCTTTCCGGTTCTCATGTTGCTCCTCCGAGAGTGATTCAGGTATTATAACACCAGCGCAGATTTCTTGAATTTCCAGTCCCAGCCCGAGGCTGTACCAAAGAATCGCGAGCCCCGATTGCGTCGGGACTCGCAATCATAGCCCTGTCACTGCGAGCGAAGCGCGGCAGTCTTCTGGTATCCTTTCTTGCTGTTAATCATGCGCCTTTCGTGGTTACCACCTATCTTCAGGTGGCACTGAATTTCTGTGCACTAGACAAAGCTGCCCCCCGTCCTTCATGGGAATGACCCGTGGGCGGGTAGCTAGCACCGTAATGACACAACTCCAGTCTTGCCAACCCCGTGTCAGCAGGCGTAAACTAATACAAGTTACGCCTCTCACCCGGGGGCAAACGCAAACACGCAGAGGAGGATAGACGGCATGAGTAAGAAATCGAGAAGACCCCTTAGTGACACACTCCTAATCCGAACTGCTTTGACCAGGAAAACCATCTCAAACATCGCTCTGGCGGGAGCCATTGCATTTACCGGTATCTCCTATGGCTGTGCCAAAGACGAAACTCCTCCGGTTATTCAAGAATGGAAGGCACCTGAATGGGTAATGGAAGATGAGGATATCAACTTGAGTGTGGACGTTTACGACGATAAAAAAGTTAAGGCAGTTTACCTACAATTTGGAGATGGAACCACTGTACCTCTGACAAGGACACAGGTAGAAAAAGCTGAAGGTGAAAAATCGAATTGGGAAACTAGCTTCAGACTCCCGCCAAAAGACGACTATTCTTATAGCATAGTTGTTAAGGACAAGAGCAATGAAACAAAGATTGATGGGAAGGTCAGCGTTTATCCCCAAGATGCTGATGGGGATGGAATTAGTTACAGTGATGAGTTGAAGCATGGAACTAATCCCAACAAGAAGAATCCTGTTGTGAAATATGCTTTAGATAAAGGACTTGGTATTTATTTACCTGTTTTGGCTAGACTGGATGAAGATGGAGTGATGGACAAAAGCGAGCAGGGCTTTGTAGACCTTATGGTACTTCATCCTGATGCAGAAAGAAATGCTCCCGGAATTTATGCTGAGATTTTGAAATTGCCGGACCTTTCGCTGGACAAATATTCAAAGATTGATGAAAAAGACCTCGACGCCGTTGATAAGATATTGAAATTGGCAAATGACCCTAAAAATAAGGATGCATTCGAAGAAATACTAAACGAAGGCATTAGGGACAAGAGGAGCTATTGCGCTCCTTTGGAAGCTTTATTGTGGGAGGCATATGATGAACATTCCGATGTATTGGATAAGTTACTTAACGAATTCTCAATGAAGGAATTGATAAAAGATAGCTGGAAATATAGCAAGACATCAGACAATTATAAGTCTGACAGATGGAAGGAATATGAGGATGTTACAGCTAGATGCATTTCAGCTCCTTTGGCCAAGAGATACGTAGAGGATAATTTCCAATATACGTATAGCTGGGGCAAACTGATTGATCGTGAAGAAGCATTCAAAAGGAAGACAGCATTTTGTTACGGTTTTTCAGCATTCATAACATATTGTCTTCTGAAGAACGGATATCACTATGATGAATTTGAAAAACATGAAACAAATGCCGTCTGTTCACTACTTCCCTTCGCCCTTAATAGACAATTGGAACAATCAGCAAGAGTCAGCCATGCAATAACATTGGTAAAAAGCGACGGACAGATATATCCCGTTGACGCGACACCTTTCCAAAAAATTTTCTTCCCCACCGAGACGACGTTTAGAACTATTGAAGATGTTTGTGCATTTATGTACATGTTTCCTAGTTGGTCTTTCTACATAATTTCGTATGGTACTTCCAAAGATGCAACAAAAATGATTGGCTCAGAGCAGTTTAATAAATGGATGAAGGACGAAAGCTTTAGGAAGGACTTCACTAACTTTGTTATCAGGACTCAGTCTACAGTTTCAGGTCTTCCCCGAGAAGAATCAGAAAGACTAATGGAAATCTATTACAAATGTAACCCATGACCTGCCTCTATATCTGCTAGTTGGAGAGGGGGTCGATTTTCGTGGTTACCACCTGCCTTTAGGTCGCATTGGATTTGTGTGCACTAGACAAAGCTGCCACCCGCGGGTAACTAGCACCGAAAGTTTCAAGATGCAAGTTTCAGGTTTCAGGTGGGGGACTGCCACAGGCTTCGCCTTCGCTGGATGACATGTTGCACAACCCTTGAGGGTCGCTTGGAGAACGGGGTAAACACTTCTTGCGGGGCTTCAGCCTCGCTCCGAGCGACCTTGAAAGGTCGCGCTACATGTTTCCCTTGCTGTCACTGCGAGATCTTCCGCCGAAGGGCGTGGCAGTCTCCCTTGTTGAGGACAGGCTATGGGATTGCTTCGTCATCCCGACTACATCGGGATTCCTCGCAATGACAGGAGGGGGAGATTGCTTCGCTTCGCTCGCAATGACTACGGACTGGAGACTACGGACTGGAGACTGCCGACTGCTGACTGCCGATTATTGACTAGCGACTGCTGACTAGCGACTATCGACTTACGTCCCTTCCAGGCGGTGGGAGACGCGGGATTCGGTGATGCCCAGGCGGGCGGCGATGGCCTTGTTGTCCAGCCCCTCATCCTTTAACTTGAAGATGTCCCTGGTCTGCTTGCCCTTTTCCCGCTTGCGGGCGGCAAGCTCCTCTATTGTGGCAAGGTTCTCCAAGGGCATGGTCTCTATCAGCCCTTCTTTTTCCATATCGGCGATAATCGCCTCGCCCTGGGCAGTCCTGGCGACCACGGTTGACCATCCCTCCGGGGAACCGTCGCTGCCTACGGCGATGTCTGCCAGCTCGCTGCTGTAGTCCTGGCAGGTCAGGCAATGCCTGGGGACGCAGCTCTTGACCTCGGTTATGGGAAAGGATAGCTTCTTGCCGCCGGTGTAGATGTTGAAATCGTCGGTGACGTTGAACTTGTCCACCTGGCTGCTGTCCAGACCTTTCTCCTTAAGCTTCTCCGATATGGCATGGACATAGTAGTTCTCGCGGCAGAAGACGCCTATGGTTAGTTTCACCGGCGAAGCGATGGGCAGGCTGCGGTGCTTGAGGTACCTGATGGCCTGGATGTGGCAGGGGGAGCCGACAACGCAGATATTGCTCAGTCCATGGTCAACGATGGCAGCGCGTAGCTCCTTGAGCACTGGGACTACGCCGTACTTGGTGCCCGAGGCTAGCAGAACATCGTCTCTTGTTTTGGCGGTGGCGGCTACTGGCATCCAGCCGTCCCTGCCTACTACCAGCGCTCCGTCTATGAGTCCTTTGTTCAGCGCATAGAGAAGCATGGCAGTGACAATGCCGCCGTCCTGGCAGACCTTGGCTATGTTCTGGTCCTTAACTTTGGCGGCCAGGATACGCCGATGTATCCCGATTCCCCCTTTTTCTAACCTGCCAAGTATCTCGCCCTCTATTTCCTCGGCTATGCCTGGCCTGAGCACGTAGCAGGCGTCATAACATATATTGCAGCTCACGCAATCCAGTGTCTTCTTGGGTCTCTTGGGCTTGCCTTCGAGGAACTTAATATGCGAGTTGGGGCATGCTAGAATGCACGCCCCACAAACCGTACACGAACCCGTATTGATTACTTTGGCTTCCAGCTCGTCGTAATTAGGCATCTCTCCATTTTCTTTCTACTGTGATATTTGGTAACTCAAACTGTCATTGCATGTTCGTTTGTCACTGCGAGCCGCAGGCGTGGCAGTCTCATAGTTGAGAGTGGGCGATGAGATTGCTTCGTCATCCCGACTACATCGGGATTCCTCGCAATGACAGTAGTAATGCTAAACGCTTTTACGCTAACTCGCCTCTGGCTTTCATCTTGGCTACCTCCTCCTCCCGTAATTTCCTCTTGAACAGTTTCAGGGTGACGGTGAGAGGCAGCTCTTCTCTAAATTCCACGAACCTGGGCACTGCATAGGGCGGTAGCTTTGCCTTGCAGTGGTTTATTATATCTTCTTCGGTAACCTTACCCTGGTACTCTTTCTTGAGTCTGATAAAGGCTTTTATCCTCTCGCTGCCGGGGCGTTCCGGGTCGGGGATACCGATGGCTACTCCATCTCCCACGGCGGGATGTTCGTATAGTATGTCATCTACCAGCCTGGTATATACCTTGAGTCCGGATATGTTAGCCATATCCTTAACGCGGTCGGTGATATAGAAATATCCGTCATCATCCATTTTCACCACGTCTCCCGTTGGCAGCCAGCCGTCCACCAGTCCCTTTCCTACTTCAGGCCAGTACCCGATCATTACCTGTGGGCCCTTGACGTATAGCTCCCCTTCCTTGCCGGGCTCAGCGTCTTTGCCCGTCTCCAGGTCAATGATTCTGACATCGGTATCGGGGATAGGTATGCCTATGGAGCCGAACTTCTCCGCTTGCATGAAGCCGGTAATCTTGGAGAAGGAGGAGAGATTCATGTGCGTGCCGCCGCCGGTTTCGGTTAAACCATAGGCTTCGGTTATGGGCACACCGGTCTCCTGCCTGAATTTCTGAGCGATTTCCGGAGCTAGTGCGGCAGTGGTGGACATGAACATGGTGCTTATTCGCCCAAGCCCCTTTGCCACCAGCCTGGAATACTGTGTGGGCACACATCCGCAGAAAAACGGGCGGTATTTCGTCAGCATTTGAACCAGTGTATCCATATCTCTGGGGTCTGGTATCAGGTATGCCTTCAATCCCCAGTAGGTTCCAAAGTGCAACATTAAATGACCGTACTGGTGGAACAGGGGAATGGGCAACATGCCAGAAGTCTTCCCTCTAATGCCAACCTTCAACGGCTCGTAGGACCAGGCGGTCTGGATTACCGCTGCCACACGGTTATAATGGGTTAACATAACACCCTTGGGCAGTCCCGTGGCACCGCCGGTAAAGGGCAGAACGGCAAGGTCCTTCTTTGGATCAATATCGACTTCAGGAGCTTTCGGCTCATGACCGGCTATCAGATCCCTCAACTGGTATGTGCCCGGTATCTTCTTCAGAGCCGGCTCTTCCGCTGAATAATCGGCAACCGATGTGACCACGATGTTCTTCAGCTTGGTTTTATCTTTTATGGAGTTAACCACTTCCAGGGACATCTCGGAGCACACTACCGTCTCGGCGCCCGAGTCTCCGATTTCGTATATCAGGTCATCGGCTTTGTGCATTATGCTGCAGGGTACATGAGCAGCGCCGGCCTTCATGGTGCCGAAATCGCTGATAATATACTGCGGGCTATTTGGCAAAATTGTGGCTACTTTATCTCCCTTCTTAACTCCCATGTCGGCGAGGGCGTTGGCAAAACTATCGGTAAGCTGCTTCATCTGGCTATAGGTTATCTCGTTTCCCAGGTAGTAACAGCATGCCTTATCCGGAAATTCAGCCGCAGAGGAATCTAACAGGCTGTGGACGGTTATCTGGGGATAGGGCTCCTTGGTATGCGGGAGCTTGTATGGCCCCATTTTGTACTGTTTGAGCCAGGGTTTTTCAGAAAGGGGAACAGCCATGGTCACACCTCCTATATCTTGCCGATTACGAAGTCCAGCCCCAGCTCCTTTAGCTTTTCGGGCGTGGGCTTGGCCGTCTTCTTGTCCCAGCCCCGGAACTCGTAGTAGGCATCAAGCATCTCGTCCATCTTTTCCACTTTGTGGCCTTCAGCCGCTCCCTCTGGCAACGGGTCTTCGTACAGCCGTTTTGGCAGAGAGTCATCAGCCCGGGTGCATCCTTCCCTAACGCTGAATGCCCTGGCAAGATTGTAAATTCGCTCTCCGGTTTTCCTGAAGTCATTCACGGTGTAATCCCAGCCAACGCAATTTCCTATCATGTCAGCCCAATCTTGTGCAGCCAGCGCCATGCCCATGAATTTGCAGGTGCCCATGGCATCGAACATGGTGTTGGCATCCTCAAGGTCTTTCACTACCTTTGTCTCCTTGGGGTTTTCCACCATGGCGTCTTCGATTTTGCTGTCTTCAACGCAGAGGAAGGGGATATCTATGAAGGCGGGACCCTCGACATAGGCAGTGATGTGGTCGCCGCCGCGGTTGGCGGTTGCGAATGCCAGGCCGCATATCTTGGCTGCCCGGGGGTCGTAGGCAGGCATTTCCAGACCTTTGACGTGCATGGCGAATTTCTCAGTCCCCTTGCCCAGCTTCTTAGCCACTCTCATGGTCCCTTCAGCCAGCAGGTCTCCGATGCCTTCCCTGTTGGCTATCTTGGGTATCAACCTGGCTACTACGTCAGGGTCTCCGAATTTCAGCTCCAGTCCATCGGTTTGTGCCTTGGTCAGGATTCCCTTTTCATAGCATTCCATGGCAAAGGCGATGGTGCTGCCTGCGGAGATGACATCGAGTCCATATTCGTCGCACAGATTGTGTGCGTAAGTAACTGCCTCCAGGCTTTCCAGAGCACACATGGCGCCGAAGGCGCCGATGGTTTCAAACTCTGGCCCTTCACCCTTGCAGGCATAGGGGCCGCTCTTGACCACGCTAACTCTGCCGCAGCTAATGGGGCAGGCGTAGCAGTGTTTTCGGTCGGTGAGCAGGGTCTCGGTCAGCGTGATGCCGCTGATTTTCTCGATGTCTGGGAAGACGCCGGTTTGCCAGTTTCGGGTGGGGAAGCCGCCTCTGACGTTGATTAAGTCTGTGGCCATGGCGGTGCCGTATGTCTCCAGTGTGATTTTCAGCATGCTTTCGTTGACCAGGTCGTAGTTGGTCTTGGAAACCTCGCTGAATTTTTCCTTGTTGGCCACCTTGATTTCCTTGGAGCCTCTGACGGCGATGGCCTTGAGTTTCTTGGAACCCATTACGGCTCCCACACCGCATCTGCCGGCGGCGCGGTGAAGGTCATTGATTATGCAGGCGTATTTGACCAGGTTTTCGCCGCCGACGCCGATGCAGGCTACCTCAAAGTCTTCGCCCAGCTCTTGCTTAATCAGGTTGTTGGTCTCGATGACGCTCTTGCCCCAGAGCTTGGAGGCGTCTTTCAGCTCGGCTTTACCTTCGTCTATCACCAGGTAGACTGGTTTGGGCGAAGCGCCCTTGAAGATAATGCCATCGAAACCGGTACACTTGAAATGCACTCCCCAGTTGCCACCGGAGTTAGCTTCCCCCCAGAAGCCGGTTAAGGGCGACTTGGTGACCACGCAGTATCTTCCGGCGCTGGGGGACTCAGTGCCGGTCAACGGGCCGGTCATGAAGATGAGAGCGTTGTCCGGGCCCAGCGGGTCAGCACCCTTGGGAACCTCATCCCATAGATATTTGGTCGCCAAGCCACTGCCGCCCAGGAACATTTTGCAGTCTTGTTCTTTGAGGGGTTCCTCAGCTATCTTGGAGTTTGATAAGTCAACCCTGAGAATTTTGCCCATAAAGCCGAACATGGTCATACCTCCTTTGTGTTGTACCTCTTAAAAGTCTATTGATTTTCCTTCGTAAGCGTAGTTGAAGAGCTTTACAGTCTCTTCTTCATTGGGCACCCTGGCAGAAACGATGAGGGAGCCGTCCGCCTGGACGTTGTCCATCAGCTTGGGCATGGCGGCATTCAGCTTGTCTTGCGGGATGCCCAGCTCCTTGAGGCTGGTAGGCTCATTGATTTCCTTAGCCAGTCCGCGTATAGCCTGGGCCAGGACTGCTGATGCCTTCTTACCTTTGGGGATATCGATGCCCAGAAAGCGGACTATGTCAGCCCATTGTTCTTCACGGGCATCACCCATGAACTCGATGGTATAGGGTAGAAATAGTCCTACGGCTCTGCCGTGGGGCGTATGGAAGACACCTCCCAGAGAGTGGCCCATGGCGTGTGCCAGAGCTGCCAGCGAATTGACGAAGCCGATGCCTGCAATGGTGGCTGCATTAGCCATCTTTTCCCTGGCTTCCATGTCCTTGCCATCTTTGACTGCTTTGGGCAGGTATTGGAAAACAAGCTGGATAGCTTTTAGGCAGAGGCCATCGGTGAAGTCGTTCTTCCAGTTGCAGGTGAATCCTTCTACTGCATGTGTAAGGGCGTCCATGCCGGTATTTGAGGTGATGCCGGGTGGCATGGAGGCGGCACAGACCGGGTCGACAATAGCAATGTCAGGGACTATCTCGCGGTTTATCAGGCTTAGCTTACGCTGGTCGGCGGTATCGGTCAGCACTACGGCAAAAGTGACTTCGGCCCCTGTTCCTGACGTGGTAGGGACGCAGGCGATTTTGCATTTTTTGCCCAATCCCAAATCCGTGATGAAGGGGTTTATCTCATCTGCCTTTATATCGGGCCTTTCGTATTCCACGCGCATGGCTTTGGCAGCGTCCATAACCGAGCCTCCGCCCACTGCCACCACCCAGTCCGGCTTGTACTGCTGCATCAATGCGATGCCTTTCTTTACCGTCTGCAATGACGGGTCAGGCTCTACTTCATCGAAAACCTGGCAATGCATCCCTGCCTGTGCCAGATGTTCCTTTACTTTGTCTATCAATCCCAGCCCGTTGATTATTTTATCGGTGACGATGAAGGCCGATTTTCCGGATAATTCAGCCAGCTTCGATAGTGCATCTTCACCAAAAACTACCTGCGGAGCTGTAAAATACCACATGACTACCTCCTCGTCAGATTTCGAAAATGAGCTGAGTTGCGCTAGAAACTGGCGCAACTCCATCAAGTATTCTGTTTAGATATTAGTCAGGGAAGACGGTCTCAAACACGGTCATGCAGTTGACCAGCTCCACGGCGGCGCGGGGCATCCTCATAATCTGT
>VGOF01000007.1 GCA_016875975.1 Chloroflexota bacterium
AGTGTATCCATAGCCTCCAACGTCGCCGCAATCACCCGTTCCTGACCCCTCCCCACATCTGGAACCATCAACGGCGGATGTGGCACAATGCAACCAAATACTATTCCTGCCATGACCTACCTCTTCAACTTGACTAGCAACCCATCTGTCATTGCGAGGAGCCTCGACCAGTCGGGGCGACGTGGCAATCTCGCTTCTGTGGGCACGAGACTGCCGCGCTTCGCTCGCAGTGACAGTTTGAGTTTTCTACCTCCTCAACTTAACTTCCCGCAGCATGGTTTTGACATTCAACTCCGAACCACAGAACTTACACTTCGAACCATCCAAACCAACCACCCTGGTGTGATATCCATGCCTTTCGAGCACCAGCTTGCCACAACAATAACAAATCGTATTCTCGCTGCTGTGCCCGGGCACGTTCCCCAGGTAAACAAATCGCAGCCCCATCCTCTTACCCAAACTATAAGCCTTCTCCAGTGTCTCTATAGGCGTCGGCGGCAGATGGGTCATGTCATGCTGCGGATAGAACCGGGTCACATGCCAGGGCGTAAGTTCACCCAACGAATCTCGCATCCAGCAGGCAATATCCTTAAGCTGCTCATCATCGTCATTCATGGTAGGCACTATGTTAGTCACCACCTCTACGTGCATCTCCCATTTCTCCTGCGCCCTCACCGCCACTTCCAGTATCCCACGCCACCTCGGAATGCCAGCGAGGTTCCGGTACAAGGCATCCGAAAATCCCTTGATATCCACCCTCCAGGCATCCAGGTAAGGCCCGATGGTGTCCAGCGCCTCGGGCGTTAGATAGCCGTTGGTCACATATACCGTATAAAGCCCGCTCTCCTTGGCCAGCTTCGCCGAGTCCAGCGTGTACTCAAACCAGATGCTGGGTTCATTATACGTCCAGGAAATGCCGACACAGCCGCGCGCCTTCGCTGTCTTGATTGCGTCTTTAGGCAGCATTATCTGCGAGGCGCTAGCCATCTGGTGCGGCTCCTCCACGCAGGAAATCGTCCAGTTCTGACAGTGATGGCAGTGGAAATTGCATCCCCACGTTCCCAGTGAAAAACAGCCGGTCCCCGGGAAGAAGTGAAACAGCGGTTTCTTCTCTATGGGGTCTGCTGCCACTGATGACGCCTGGGCATAGTTCAACACATGGAGCACACCATCCACGTTCTGTCGCACCCGGCACACGCCATATTTCCCCGGGTTAATCAGGCACCGCCACTGGCATACCTGGCACCGCACGCGCGACCCCGGGAGCTTCTCATAGAGCAACGCCTCTTGCATCAACCAACTCCCATGCGTATTATAACAAAATCCCGAAACCAAAAAGATGGCAGCGTTCATCGTTGTAATCAATCAAAAAACATCGCTGTAATCGCCTGAAAATTTACAATTTGGGACATTTGAATTTTGATATTGTTTCGTATTTCGTGGTTAGAATTCGGGGTTTATTATCAAGTGCGTTGTGTAGACAAGCTCTTTCGGCTTGGTCTAGAATAAGCCGCTACATCGACAATATATATAAAGGAAGAGGACCATGAAACTTGACTACACTGATGAGCAAGTGATGTTCCGCAACATGGCCAGGGAATTTGCCGAAAGGGAAATCCTGCCGGTAGCCTCAGAGGACGACCAGAACAGGCACTTCAGGCACGAGATTGTGCAGAAAATGGGCGCACTCGGCTTGATGGGAGCGCCGGTTCCTCAGGAGTATGGCGGACTGGGAACCGACTACCTGACCTATGCGCTCATCTGCGAGGAAATCGCCCGAGCCTCGGCATCCGTGTTCACCACGCTCACCGTACAGGTCTCTGTCTTCCAGGTTCCCATTCTCAAGTGGGGCAATGAACAGCTAAAAAAGAAATACCTCCCCCGTACCGCCAAAGCCGAACTGATAGGTTGCTTCGGCCTCACTGAACCCAATATCGGCAGCGATGCCGCCGGCCTGGAGACCACCGCCACACGCCAGGGCAATATGTGGGTGCTCGACGGCGCCAAGATGTGGATTACCAACGGTGGTGTAGCTGGACTGGCCATAATCGCCGCCCAGACAGATAAGTCCAAGCGGCACCGCGGCATTACCGCCTTCCTGGTGGAGCAGGGTACGCCCGGCTTCTCCAGCAGAGACATCCAGGGAAAGCTGGGGCTTCACGCCTCAAACACCGCCGAGCTCATTCTCCAGGGCTGCAAAGTGCCGGAGGAGAATATCCTGGGACAGGTGGGCGATGGCTTCAAGATAGCCATGACCGCGCTGGACAGCGGCAGAATCAGCATCGGCGCCGGCTGCGTGGGACTGGCTCAAGCCTGTGTGGACGCCGCCGCCAAGTACGCCCAGGAACGTATTCAGTTCGGCAAACCCATCGTCAGCTTCCAGCTTGTCCAGGAAATGCTGGTTGACATGATTGTTGAAACCGAAGCAGCCAGACTACTGGTCCACCGAGCCGCATTCCTCAAGGACAAGGGGGAACACTTCACCAGGGAAGCTTCCATAGCCAAGTACTTCGCCGCCGAGGCAGCCCAGAGAGCCGCCGTCAAAGCAGTCAAAATACACGGCGGCTACGGCTATTCCAACGAATATCCGGTGGAACGCTACTACCGTGACGTGATGGCCATGGTCCTCTACGAAGGCACGGCAGAGATACAAAAGCTGGTCATCGGCAGGGAATCCCTGGGCGTCTCCGCCTTTGTCTGAGGGCATAAATCCGAAGCACGAAACCCTAAATCCTAAACAAATTCAAATGAAGGAAATTCAAACTCATACGTGAGGCTATTCGGAAATAACATTGTGAGACTCCTGTCATTGCGAGTCCTTCGGCTGAAGGGCGAAGCAATCTCCGCTAGGCACAAGTATCTGCCTCGGCTGAGATCGCCACGTCGCCCCGATTGCGTCGGGACTCCTCGCGATGACAATTATTTTCTCGGACAGCCTCCGCAACCTCAACAGTCAACGCTATAAATCGGAGGAGGAGCAGAAATGATTCTGGAACTTAACGAAGCCCAAAAGATACTCAAAAAGAATGCCCGTGATTTCCTGGAGCGAGAGATAATCCCTATCGCCGATGAATACGACCGCAAATACCACCCCATGCCTAAGGATGTGGCGCTGCAGTTGCTCCATAAGCTCCATCCACTGGGTTATATCGGTGCCACACTGCCTCCAGAGCATGGCGGACAGGGTCTTGATTTTGTTTCCTTCGGCGTCCTGGCGGAAGAAGGAGCACGCGCCTACCTGAGCCTGGGCATGATAGCCATGATTCAGGACTCAGCCATAATGCCCATACTATCCCGAGACGGCACCCCGGAACAGAGGGCAAAATATCTCCCCAAAATCATGTCGCTGGAAAACATCGCCTGTTTCTGCCTCACCGAGCCGGACGTTGGCTCTGGCGCCCGCGACCTCAAGACTACCGCCATACGTCACGGCGACCACTATATCCTCAATGGCACCAAGACCTGGATTACCAATGGCAGCATCGCCGATGTAGCCGTGGTCTTCGCCTCCACCGACCCAAGCAAAGGCGCCCGCGGCATATCTGGTTTCATAGTTGACAAAGCTGAATCGCCCTTTACCACCCGTGAGTTGCCCAAGCTGGGCTGTCGCTCCTGCCCCACCTCTGAGGTCACTTTCGAAGACTGCCGCATACCAGCAACTAACCTAATCGGCAGGGAAGGAGAAGCCTATTTAATAGCACTGGCCGACCTGATGCAAATCAGGGTCTCGGCAGGCATGGCAGCAGTGGGACTGGCGCAGGCAGCTATCGATGCCTCCGTGAAGTACGCCAAAGAGAGGAAACAGTTCGGTCGGCCTATCGGCAGCTTCCAGCTCATCCAGGAGATGATTGCCGATATGGTAATAATCACCGAAGCCGCCCGCTTCATTTGCTTCCAGGCCTATTATCTGCTCAGCAAGGGACAGCCCTGCTTCAGGGAAGCTGCCATGGCCAAGGGCTTCAGCACCGAAATGGCTGTAGGAGTCACCTCTAAGGCTATACAGGTCCACGGTGCCTACGGCATATCAGAGGAATATCCGGTGGAGCGATATTTCCGTGATGCCCGCACGCTCACCTTTCCCGATGGCTCCACCGAGATTCAAAAGCTCATCATCGGCCGCGAAATGCTGGGCATCTCCGCCTTTGCCTAACCCATCTCGTCATTGCGATTCCCAGCGCAGCGAGGGCGTGGCAATCTCTGCATGGCAGCAATACATGCCCAGGCCAAAATCGCCATGGCACTTCGTGCCTCGCGATGACAATCAGCATTGTGCCTGTAAAGGCATCAAACTTGACACTATTCAGCCTAATCTGTTAAATTATCATTCGCTTTTGAACATGACAGCAACGTACGCAATCATAGAAACCGGTGGCCAGCAACATAAAGTCAGCGCTGGACAGAAAGTAGACGTGGCCCACATGGGCATCGCTCAGGGCGAAGATGTCGAGCTGTCCAAAGTGCTGCTGGTTGCCGATGGTAAAGATACCTTAATCGGCAGCCCCACCGTTAATGGCGCAAAGGTCATCGCCACTAGCCTCGGCGAGATAAAGGGCGATAAGATAATCGTCTTCAGGTACAAGAACAAGGTGCGCTATCGCCGCAAGACGGGCCACAGGCAACTATATACCAGGCTGCAGATTAAAGAGATAGTCAAACCCACCAGCAAGCCCCACAAGGAAAAGGTGGCAGGAGGTGATAGCTAATGGCACATAAAAAAGGTGGTGGCAGCACACGATGTGGGCGCGATAGCAAATCCAAGCGCCTGGGCGTCAAAAGATACAGCGGCCAGCAGGTGCTTGCTGGAACCATACTGGTCCGCCAGCGCGGTACTCGAATTCACCCAGGCAACAATGTGGGCGTAGGCAAAGACCATACCCTGTTTGCCCTCATCAACGGTACAGTTAAATACGAACCCACAGCAAAGAGCAAGAGAAAGGTCAGCGTTTACGCCGACTAACATCATGAGAGAAAAAATCCATCCCAAGTACTACCATGATGCCAGGGTTGTCTGCTCCTGCGGCAACACCTTAACTACCGGCTCCACCAAGAAGGAGTTGAGGGTGGAGCTTTGCAGCAAGTGCCATCCCTTCTACACCGGCGAACAAAGGATAGTAGATACCGCCGGTAGAGTCGAGCGCTTCAAACGCAAGTACAAGCTGGAGAAATAGTTCAACGCTGAAACGAAGATAAGGAGCGGCTGAACCCCGCTCCTTTTTGTTTCCGCACCTAGTACTGTAGGGACAGACCTTCAGGTCTGTCCGCGGACAGGTCTAAAGACCCGTCCCTACATTGTCGGCACCATGTCAAAACAGAAACCTTTCTACTATGGAGGGCAGGCGCTTATCGAAGGCGTGATGATGCGCGGGCGGGAGCATATGGCCATGGCCGTGCGCAAGCCCGATGGCCAACTGGAGATAATCAGCGAGCCGCTATCCAGCATCTATAAAGGCAAGCTACGTGAAACGCCTTTCGCCAGAGGCGTAATCATGCTTATAGAAACCCTGATTCTGGGCATCCAGACCATGCTCCGCTCTGCCCAGATTGCCACCTCGGAAGAAGGTGAGAAAGACATCCCGCCAGCAGCACTCTGGAGCAGCGTGGCTATAGCTCTTGCCTTTGCCATCGCCCTGTTCTTCGTCGGCCCATTGCTGCTTACTCACTATGCTATCGACCCCTTCGTAACCTCAGCCCTGGTCAGCAACCTCATCGAGGGCTTGATACGCATAGGAATTTTCATCGCCTACCTGAAGCTCATAGGCCTGATGCCGGATATCAGGCGGGTCTTCGCCTACCACGGCGCTGAGCACAAGGTAGTGAACTCTTACGAGGCAGGCGAGCCCTTAGAACTGGAATCGGCCAGAAAATACCCCACCGCCCATGCCCGCTGCGGCACCAGCTTCACGCTGGCAGTGCTGGTGATAGCCATCATCGTCTTCGCCCTGCTGGGCCGACCCAACATCTGGCTCAGCATCGCCTCGCGTATCGTCCTCATCCCGGTCATCGCCGCATTTGGCTATGAATTCGTGCGTTTCGGCGGGACACACGGCAAAAACCCTGTAGTGCGCCTCTTTCTTGGCCCCGGCTTGTGGCTACAGGCCATGACCACCAGGGAACCCGACGATAGCCAACTCGAAGCAGCTATAGTCGCCTTGAACAGAGTAATTGAAGCCGACACAGGTGAAACAGCTCAGGAGTCCCCCTCCCTCTAACTCTCTCCCGCCAGGGTGAGGGAGAATACCAAAATCCCCTCTCCCTTGACGGGAAAGGGCCGGTATGAGCGGGAAAACTACTCCAAATCTTCCCTCTTGAACTCCTGAAAGAAGCAGCTACGCTCTCCGGTGTGGCAGGTCGGACCAGCAGGGTTAGCCTTTACCAGGATGGCATCGCCATCGCAGTCTTTGGCTAAGGAGACCACTTTCAGCACATTGCCCGAGGTCTCTCCCTTGTGCCACAGCTCCTGCCGGCTGCGACTATAGAACCAGACTTCGCCGGTTTCTAGCGTACGTCTCAGGGCCTCTTCATTGGCGTAGCCCAGCATCAACACGTCGCCGCTCTCAGCATCCTGCACTATCACCGGTATTAACCCTTTGTCATCAAACTTCAACATTTCATCACCACGCACTTTCGGACAGGTTTGAAAACCTGTCCCTACATACCGTATCCTCATCCGGTCTTGCCTCTGCGCCAGTCAACCTCCAACCTCAAAAAGCTCTCTAGGGCTTAAGGTGAGAATCTCTGCGCCTGTTTCAGTCACCAGAATGGTATCTTCTAGTTTTACCGCCCCAACACCTTCGCGCAACATGTGGATGTCCAGCGCCAGCGTGTAACCTACCTCAAGCTTGGAATTGTCATTAGCCGCCAGCATAGGCGGCTCATTGCACTCCAGCCCAACTCCGTGGCCAATAAAGTTAGTATTCCGTCTCTTCCCAAAGCTCATGAAGCAGTCATCTACCTTAAGTTCCCTGGCCCTTCCCCAGGCTAGGTGAAACAACTCCTTGCAGGTCTTCCCCGGCGTCATATTGGAAATAATACGGTCAGAGATATCCTTCAAGCCCGAATGGAGGGAACGAAGTCCATCGCTGGCTTTGCCCATAACATAGGTTCGTGACTGGTCCCCATGATACCCCTGGTATAATGTGGGTATGTCAATTACTATCGGCTCCCCTTTTTCAATCTTTTTCATTGAAGGCCCAACCGGAAGCGCAGCGCTCATGCCCACCCCCGCAATGCTGTAGACAATGCCACTGGCTGTCATCAGGTTAGCACCCGAGCCTACCGGCCCCCGGCTCATGAAAAAATCGGGACGTCGAAAGAAGCTCAAGCCCTCATGTCCAGCGCGGCGATGAGCATCTTCAATTGCCGCTGCAAATTCAAGCTCCGTAATGCCTTCCCTGAGCACCTCCAGCGCCCGCCGGTGACCGGCATCCACGATGTTACACGCCTGCCGAATGCAGGCAATCTCCTCCACATCTTTTGTCTTCCGTTGCTCCAGCACCAAAGGGGATATATCCACAAGCCTGAACTCAGGAAGCAGCTTCTGCCATTCCAGGTAAATCTCGGCCGGCGTCGTATCCAGTTCCATGCCCAACACGCCCTCTGTTATCTTCCATTCCCGCAACTTATTGGCAACGGCATCCAACCGACCCTCGTTGCTCAAATGACGTGGCTCAAGCCAGTTGCCAGTGTCAGCCACAGCGCGTTCATAGCCACGCCTGATAAAAAGATGGAATTCCCTGGGGCTAACCAGCAGGACACAGGGTTGGGCCGTGCCGGTGAAATAGTACAGGTCGCGCGAATAGAGGATGGCAACGACATCAATGCCAGCCTCCGCTATTCTCCCTTGTAATTCCTTAAGCCTCTTCAGCGACACCTTTACATACCTTTCTGGAAATATTTTGCATTTTCACCTGTCATTTTGAGTTTTAATATTTGATTTTTGACTTAGCTTCAGCGCCTTCTCCAAATCTATATTTCCAGTATACAATGCCTTGCCCACGATAGCCCCTTCAACCCCCAACTTCTCCAGCTTGGTCAAATGCTCCAACGCCGAAACGCCGCCAGCGGCTATGATATTTGCCTGCACACCATTGACCATCTCAGCAATCTCAGCATAGTTAGGCTCGGTCAAAGTGCCATCCCGTCTTATGTCGGTGTAGATAATTCGTTTCACCCCTAACTCCACCATCTCCTTGCCCAAATCCAGAGCCTTCATTTGAGTGCCCTTAAGCCAACCACGGGTAGCTACCATGCCATCCCTGGCATCTATGCCTACAATGACGGCTTCGCCGAATTTCTGGCAGAGTCCTCTGACCAGCTCCGGCTGTTCGACCGCCACCGTCCCCAATATCACCCGCTTTACATTGATATCCAGCAGCTTGCTTACCGTTGCCCCATCTCTGATGCCGCCCCCAAGCTGCACCGGCACCCGCACCTGTCTGGCAATAGCCTCAATAACCGCAAGATTGCGAACTTCTCCTGCAGCAGCACCGTCCAGGTCGACCAGGTGAATCCGCCTTGCCCCCAGGCTCTCCCACCTTAGCGCCACAGCCACAGGGTCATCGAAGAACACCGTCTCCCGGGCGTAATCACCCTGGTACAGGCGGACGCACTTCCCCCCCTTGATATCAACAGCCGGTATTATCTCCATGTCCCTATCGATAACAGAATAGAACCCAGCATTCTTCTGCCCACTTGCGCCACCATTATAGCAAAACTATTCTCCCTGGCTACTCTCCATCGTTTGACACAATTTCCGCCTTTTTGCTAAACTCACTCGGTGTCAGACGAATCAACCAACGCAGAGACGTCTAAAACTCCCCTTAAAGGCCTGGTGGAAATCTTCACCGGCGATGGCAAGGGGAAAACATCGGCGGCTTTGGGGACAGTTCTCCGTGCACTAGGACACAACCTTCGTGTCTATATCGTCTTCTTCATGAAAGGGCCCTTCCCCTACGGAGAACAGAAGACGCTGACCAAGTTGCCCGATGTGACTTTTGAAAGGTTCGGGTTCGAGGCCTTCTGCGACCCGGCCAATGTGAAGCCAGCAGAAAAGGAAGAAGCACAAAAGGCGCTGGCGGCAGGCCGAGAAGCCATGCTCAGCGGTAAATACGATGTGGTGATACTGGACGAAGTGAATGTGGCGGCTGCCTGGAAACTGATAGATATCGAGGAAGTGATAAGATTGGTGAAGGATAGGCCAGATAACGTGGAGCTAATTCTCACCGGCCGTTATGCCGACCCCCGCCTTGTAGAGCTAGCCGACCTTGTCACCTATATGACCAAGGTGAAACACCCTTACGACCAGGGCACATTATCTCGTAAGGGTTTAGACTATTGATTAGCGGAGTGCGACGATGCCACACCAAGTGAAGCCAGACCTGGAACAGAAAGCTCGCCACTACCATGCCAAGTCCGAAAGCTGCCAGGAAAGACAGGAGTCCTTCGTCACCACCTCCAGCGTCCCCATCCAGCGCCTGTATTCCCCACTTGACCTCCCCGATTTTGACCACCTGCGCGACTTGAACTTCCCCGGCGAATATCCTTTCACTCGCGGCGTACACTACACCGGCCACAGAGGCAAGCTGTGGACTATGCGCATGTTTGCCGGCTTCGGTTGCGCCGAGGAGACCAACGCCCGCTACAAATACCTCCTACAGCATGGTGAGACCGGCCTCAGTGTCGCCTTCGACTTCCCTACCCTCAACGGCTATGATAGTAGCGACCCCGAGGCTCGCGGTGAGTTCGGCAAGTGCGGCGTGGCCATTTCCTCTTTAGCTGATATGGAGATACTGTTCGATGGCATTCCCATCGATGAAATAACCACCTCTATGACTATCAATGGGCCAGCAGCCGTCATCTGGGCCATGTACCTTGCCAACGCCCAAAAACGAGGCATACCCCTGGAAAAGCTGGGCGGCACCATTCAGAACGATATACTCAAAGAATACATAGCCCAGAACGCATTCATCTTCCCCCCCACACCCTCCATGAAACTGATCGTAGATACCTTCGAGTTCGGCATGAAGAAGGTACCACGCTGGAACACCATCAGCATCAGCGGGTACCACATCCGAGAAGCCGGTGCCACGGCTGCGCAGGAGCTGGCATTCACCTTAGCCGATGGCCTGGCATATGTCCAGGCAGGCATAGACCGAGGTCTAAAAGTCGATGACTTCGCTCCACGTCTCAGCTTCTTCTTCAACTGCCATAACGATTTCTTCGAGGAGATAGCCAAGTTCCGTGCTGCCCGCCGCATCTGGGCACGAGAGATGAAGAAACGCTATCACGCCAGCGAACGTTCGCAGTGGCTCCGCTTCCACACACAGACCGCCGGTTGCTCACTCACCGCACAGCAGCCAGAGAACAACATCGTCCGTACCACTATCCAGGCCCTGGCAGCAGTGCTGGGAAACACGCAATCGCTGCACACCAACTCCATGGACGAGGCGCTAGCCCTGCCCTCGGAGAAAGCGGTCACCATTGCCCTGCGTACCCAGCAAATCATCGCCCAGGAAAGCGGCGTGGCCAACACCATTGACCCCCTGGGCGGTAGCTACTTCATAGAAGCCCTGACCAACCAGACAGAAAAGGCAGCCTACGAATACTTTGCCAGGATAGATGCGCTGGGCGGTGTCATCCCTGCCATCGAAGCTGGTTTCTTTCACCGGGAAATCGCCGACTCCGCTTACCGTTACCAGCAAGAGATAGACAGCCACAAACGCACCATCGTGGGTGTCAACGACTATGTAGTTGATGAACCCATCACCATCCCCATCCTGCAGATGGACAAGGAAGGCGAAAAGAGGCAAATGCAGCGCCTTAGCCGAATAAGGAGAGAGCGAGATAACGAACTTCTGTCAGCAAAGCTCGAGGCCTTGCGCAAGGCAGCCACAAAGGGCACAGAAAACCTTATGCCCTACCTCATGGAAGCGGTGAGTGCCTACGGCACGCTTGGCGAGGTCTGTGGAGTGCTGCGCAAAGTCTACGGGGAATACAGACTGCCAGCGCTGGTATAAGTTAAAAGTCAAACATCAAAATGCAAAATGACAAATTAGAGTTCAAAAGCGCACTGTCATTGCGAGCGAAGCGAAGCAATCTCCTAGATGGGGAAGCCACATGGAGATCGCCACGTCGCCCCGACTGGTCGGGGCTCCTCGCGATGACATCTTTGCACTCTGATTTGTCATTTTGATTTTTGACTTTTGATATTTGATTTAGTCTTCTGAGCGGAATTAAAAGAACGGAGGTGTTTTCAGATGAAGTTAACCCTGAGCGTAATCAAGGCCGATATCGGAGGCTACGTGGGCCACTGCAGCTCACATCCTGACGTGCTGACCAGAGCCGAAAAAAACATGGCGGCAGCCAAGAAAGCAGGGACGCTTATCGACTATCATGTCACCAGATGTGGCGACGACCTCCAGCTCATCATGACCCACCAGAAGGGAGAGGAGAACGGTGAGATTCACAAGCTCTCCTGGGACACCTTTCTCGCCTGCACCGATGTAGCCAAGAAACTGAAGCTCCACGGCGCCGGGCAGGATTTGCTCTCCGACGCCTTTTCAGGAAACGTAAAGGGTATGGGGCCTGGCGTTGCCGAGATGGAAATCGAGGAACGCGATGCCGAATCTATCGTCATCTTCATGGCAGATAAGACTGCCTCCGGCGCCTTTAATCTGCCGCTATACAAGATATTCGCCGACCCATTCAATACCGTCGGCCTGGTGATAGCTGGCAACATGCACGGTGGCTTTGCCTTTGAAATCCACGATGTCAAAGAGCACAAGAAGGTAATGCTCAATGCGCCCGAAGAGATTTACGACATGCTGGTCTTTCTCGGCGCTCCTTCCCGCTATGCCGTCAAGGCCGTTTTCCACAGAGAGACCAAAGATATAGCCGCAGTCTCCTCCACCCAGCGTCTGAGCATGATGGCCGGCAGATATGTGGGCAAAGACGACCCCGTCTGCATCGTCCGCTGCCAGGGCTACTTCCCCGCAGTAGGCGAGGTGCTGGAACCTTTCGCCGGACCAAACATCGTAGAGGGCTGGATGCGGGGTTCCCATCATGGGCCGCTGATGCCAACAAGCGTGGCCCAGAGCAACCCCACCCGCTTTGATGGCCCACCACGCATTATCGCTGCTGGCTTCCAGCTTTCAGGAGGTATGCTGGTCGGCCCCAATGACCTGTTCGATGACCCCGCCTTCGACAACGCTCGTAAGCAGGCTAACGATATCGCCGACATATTGCGCCGCATGGGACCTTTCGAGCCTCATCGCCTGCCGCTGGAGGAGATGGAATATACCACCCTGCCACAGGTGATGAAGAAGCTAAAAGGAAGGCTCATAGACCTCGACTGACCAAGATGCGCAAGCTCCTGCTGGCTACTACCAATGAGGGAAAGACACGCGAGCTTTGCCAACTGCTCAATGGTGTGCCCTTTGAACTGGTAACCCCCAAACAGCTTGGCATCAACATAGACATAGCCGAAGACAGGGCTAGCTACCAGGAGAACGCCAGTATCAAGGCTGAAGCATATGCTCAAGCTAGCGGCCTAGTCAGCCTGGCCGATGATTCCGGCCTTGAAGTCGATGCCCTCAACGGCGAGCCGGGCATTCGCTCTGCCCGCTATGCCGGTGACAAAGCCAATGACAAAGACAGGATAGAATACCTGCTGTCCAGGCTGGAGGGGGTACCGCCTGAAAAAAGGAGGGCACGCTTCGTTTGCATCATCGCAATTGCCGTACCTGGGGAAAAAACGATAATATGTCAAGGTAATTGCCATGGTTCAATCACCACAGAACCCAGGGGGGAAAACGGCTTCGGCTACGACCCTGTTTTCTACTTGGCCGAATTGGGAAAGACCATGGCTGAGCTATCGCCAGAGCAAAAGGGACAGGTAAGTCACCGAGGCCAGGCAGCGCGTAAAGCGCGGCATATACTGGAGCAACTGGCAGAGAAAGTAAAAACATGACCGGGCTTTCAGACATCTTTAACCGTCCCATCAATTATCTCCGCGTCTCCGTAACCGATCGCTGCAATCTGCGCTGCTCCTACTGCATGCCAGCCCAGGGCATTCGCCTCCTGTCACATGACGACATACTAAGCTACGAGGAAATCGCCACCGTGGCCAGGGTAGCTGCTGAGATGGGCATCAACAAGCTCCGACTCACCGGCGGCGAGCCTCTGGTCAGAGCCAGGCTGGCAGACCTGGTAGCCATGATTGCCAAGATAGAAACCATAGATGATATCTCGTTGACCACCAACGGAGTGCTGCTCCAGGAATATGCTCCTGAGCTAAAGAAAGCGGGCTTAAAGAGAGTCAATGTCAGCCTGGACACATTGAATCCTGACAAATTCCAGCGTATCACCCACTACCGCAATCTCGATGAGGTGCTTCAGGGAATTAAAGCTGCGAGGGACTGTGGCCTGGAGCCGGTCAAGATTAACGTGGTGGTCATGCGCGGAGTCAATGATGACGAGATTCTGGACTTCGCCAGGCTGACTATCAAAGACGGCTGGCATGTCCGCTTCATCGAGCTGATGCCTTTCGCCACTGAGAACCCTCACGAGGGTCATGCCACACGTAGCAGGGCAGACTTGCACCCTCAATTCATGCCGGCAAAGGAAATAATGGAACGCCTACACAGTTTGGGCAAACTGGAGTCGTCTGACACCATGAAGGGCAACGGGCCTGCCCGATATTATCGTTTCCCCAAGTCCACTGGCACGGTGGGCTTCATCACGCCTGTCAGCGAACACTTCTGCATCCACTGCAATCGCCTGCGCCTCACTGCTGAAGGCAAGCTTCGCCCTTGCCTGCTCAGCGATGAGGAAATAGACCTCCGCCCGGCACTGCGCCAGGGCGCTCCATCACAAAAGATAAGGCAATTGATAACGGAAGCCATACAGACTAAGCCCAGGAATCATCATCTGGCACAGGAAACTGTGGCCATCAAGCGCCGCATGTCTCAGGTAGGAGGGTAGTCATGAATAAGGCACGGGACATACGCATGGTGGATGTCAACGAAAAGCCGGTTACGGCCAGGCATGCTACAGCCAAGGGAAAGGTTATCATGAAGCCCGCCACGCTAAGCCTGGTAAAGCAAGGAAAGCTGCCCAAGGGAGATGTGTTGACTACAGCCAAAGTTGCCGGCATCATGGCGGCCAAAGAGACCCACCGCCTGCTACCCCTCTGTCACCCCCTTCTAATTGACAAGGTCGACGTTGATTTGAAGCTGGACGAGAAAGCCTCAGCCGTGGACATCACGTCTATGGTCAAGGGCAGCGGCAAGACCGGTTTTGAGATGGAGGCTCTGACCGCAGTAGCCATCAGCGCCCTCACCGTCTACGACATGTGCAAAGTGGTAGACCCATCCATCCGCCTCACAGATATCCGCCTGACCCACAAAAGCGGTGGCAAAAGCGGCACAGTAGTCTTGGAATGATATCCCCCTCCCTCTGACTCCCTCCCGCCAGGGGAGGGAAAACCATTTGTCATTGCGAACGCAGTGAAGCAATCCCTGCTTGGCAACAATGCCCATTCCATGGTCAGCAGTCGATAGTCGGCAGTCGCTAATCGCTCGTCTCTCGTTCCCAACTACGAGCCCCGAGCGACGAATCCCGAGCGACGAGCCACGCCCATTGACTTGACTCCACCAGCAGAGTATACTCTTGACACTATCGCAGCGGGGGTGTCGCATGAAGCTGTCCTGCCTTCAAGAAAACCTCAATAAGGGATTGAGCATAGTCGGTAGAGCCGTAGCCACCAGAACTACGCTACCTATCACTCAAAACGTCCTCATTTCCACCGATGAATCACGCCTGAAACTGGCAGCCACTAACCTGGAGATGGCGGTTAGCTGCTGGATAGGCGCCAAAATTGAGGAGGAAGGCGCTATCACCGTCCCCGCCCGCCTGCTCACCGAGTTCGTCAACCTCTTGCCCAATGACCAGATAAACATCACCCTCACCAAAAATACCCTCAAGCTGAAGTGTGCCCGCTTCGAGACACGAATCAATGGCCTCGATGCCCAGGACTTCCCCCCCATCCCCAAGGTGGGAGACGGCGCCACCACCAAGATAGAAGCTGAAGCCTTGCGAACCGGAATCGGTCAGGTGGCATTCGCCGCAGCTACCGAGGAATCGCGCCCCGTGCTTACCGGCGTCCAGTTCGAATTCGAAAAAGACAAGCTCACTATGGCTGCCGCCGACGGCTTCAGGCTCGGCGTGCACAACACCACACTCCTGTCACCTGTTAGTAACAAAGTGGCCGTCATCATACCGGCGCGTGCTCTCAACGAGCTCAGCCGCTTCCTCGCCGACCAGGAAGAGCCGGTCGAGATAACGGTAAACCAGCAAAAAAGCCAGGTACTGTTCCACCTCAAGAACATAGAGATGGTCTCCCAGCTTATACAGGGTACCTTCCCCAACTACTCACAGCTTATTCCCCAGAGCTACCAGACACGCGCTGTAATCGATGTTGCCGAGTTCCTGCAAGCCATCAAGATGGCATCCATCTTCGCCCGCGATGGCAGCGGCATCGTCCGCGTGGAAATGACACCGGGCGTTGAGCCTACCCCTGGCAAGATGAAAATCTCTGCACGCGCTGAGGAGATCGGCGAGAATGAGGGCGAAATTGACGCGCTTATCGATGGCGAGGCAGCCAAGATCGCATTCAATGCCAAATACGTCTCAGACGTGCTCGGCGTCATCCACCAAAAACAGGTGGCACTGGAAACCACCACCTCCTCCAGCCCGGGTGTCATCCGCCCCATGGGCGTGGACAACTACGTCCACGTCGTCATGCCAATGTTCGTTCAATGGTAACATAATCCAAATAATTGCGCCTGACATCTCTGCTCCGACTATTGACTTTTTTGTGCGATAAGAATACACTGGTAAAAATTTAGTTGCATATAGCATAGTAACCTATGCAACATATCGCACTATTGCTTGACAAATGATGTATACTAACAGGGGTTTCTTGCCTGATACCAAAAAGATTCAAACCAGTTAGCAGTCACCTCCGTTCTCGCATATAGTGGTCGTGTAGTCTAGCGAGGTAACAACCTCGATGGCTTGAGTATAAGAATCTTCAGGCGTGGCTTTGTCCATGAAATAGGTGGAATTGGCTATGGCAACTAAATCAAGCAACGGCGCCAAACTACGCATTGAAGATGTCTCCCTCTCTTTCGGTGGCTTGCAGGCCCTCGGTGGCATCAATGTCCAGGTAAGAGAAGGTGAAATCCTGGCCATCATCGGCCCCAACGGCGCCGGCAAGACCTGCCTGCTCAACTGTATCAATGGCTTCTACCGTCCCCAGGAGGGCAATATCATCTTCGGCGACAAAGAAATCACCAGGCTACCTTCTCACAAAATAGCCAAACTGGGCATCTCCCGCACCTTTCAAAACATTCAGCTCTACACCGGCCTTACCACCCTGGACAACCTCATGGCCGCCAGGCATATCCACCTCAAGCCCAACTTCCTGGCCGGAGCCATCTATTTCGGCCCAGAACACGACAAGGAAATCAGGCACAGGAGGGTAGTCGAAGACATCATCGACTTCCTGGAGATGGAAGCCATCAGGAAAAAGATAGTAGGCTCGCTGCCCTATGGCCAGAGGAAACGGGTTGACCTGGGCAGAGCATTAGCACTGGAACCAAAACTGCTCCTGCTCGATGAGCCTATGGCAGGCATGAACGTGGAAGAGAAAGAGGACATGGCCAGGTTCATCATCGACATCTTCGAAGGACAGGGTGAGACCTATCCCGACACGCCTGTACTCAGGGACGGGGTCAAGTCCATAGTGCTGATTGAACATGACATGGGAGTGGTCATGGACATAGCTGACCGGATTGTGGTGCTGGACTTCGGCCTGAAGATAGCCGAAGGCACACCAAAACAGATAATGGCCGACAAAGCGGTGATAAAAGCCTACCTCGGTGAGGAAGAGTAGCATGAGCCTGGCCACAAGACTGGAAACAGCAGATACCCTGCCCAAACTCCTGAAATACAACTACGAAAAGTACGGCGACACCAAAGTCGCCATGCGGGCAAAGCGATTTGGCTTCTGGCAGGAATATAGCTGGAAAGCTTACTATGAAAACGTCAAATACTTATCGCTAGGCCTGGTCAGTTTGGGCCTAAAAGCAGGCGATACGGTTTCAATACTGGGCGAAAACAAGCCAGAAGCTTATTGGACAGAGCTAGCCACCCAGGCAGCCGGAGGAGTTGCGCTTGGCATTTTCACTGACTGCATGCCAAACGAAGTGAAATTCTTTGTCCAACACTCAGACTCCAAGTTTGTGATAGCAGGCGACCAGGAGCAGGTAGATAAGATGCTCCAGATCAAGGATGAGCTGCCACTGTTAAAAAAGATCATTTACTGGGACCCCAAAGGCGTTTGGAATTATGATGACCCGATATTGACCAGCTTCAACAATGTATTGGAACTGGGCAGAGAATATGAGAAATCCCATCCAGAGGCCTTCGACGCTAACGTAGAGCGAGGCAAGGGAAGCGACATAGCTGTCATCTGCTACACCTCAGGCACTACGGGGTTGCCCAAAGG